>CAMLOB010000170.1 GCA_946481475.1 uncultured Chlorobiota bacterium
ATCCAGAATGTTCGGTCCCCCCTCGGCAATTTTCAGAATGCGCGTGTTCGGAATCTCCTGTTCGTTCAGATAACGACTCGTCCCGTCGGTCGCAAGAATGCGGAAGCCGAGTTCGGAGAAGCCCCGCAGCGTCTCGGCGACGCGGGGACGCTTGTCGGCATCCGAGAGGGTGGCGAAGAGCGTGCCGGAGAGAGGGAGCCGGTTTCCCGAAGCGATGCGGGCTTTGACGACTGCCAGACCGGTGGCGCGGTCGATCCCCATCACCTCGCCGGTGGAACGCATCTCCGGCCCCAGGAACATGGAACTCCGCGGGAACTTGTGGAAGGGGAAGACCGATTCCTTCAGGGCCACATGCCCGATGGCCAGCGGCATATCCTTCAGTCCGAACTCCTTCAGCGGCTTACCGGCCATCACCTGGGCGGCGATCTTCGCCAGCGGCACACCGGTCGCCTTGCCGACGAACGGCACCGTCCGGCTTGCGCGCGGGTTGACCTCCAGAACGTAGATGATGCTCCGCTGCATGGCGAACTGCACGTTAATCAGTCCGGAAACCTTCAGCGCCTTCGCCAGTTTCTTCGTGTACTCCACCAGCGTCTCGTACTGTTCGCGGGCGATGTTGTACGGCGGCAGGACACTGCTTGAATCCCCGGAGTGGACTCCGGCCTCCTCGATATGCTGCATCACCCCGCCGATCACCACGGTCTCCTCGTCGGCAATCGCATCGACATCGAACTCGAAGGCTTTTTCAAGGAAGTGGTCGATCAGAACCGGATGGTCCGGGGAGACTTCGGTGGCGGCCCGCATGTAGCTGCGGATGCTCTGCGAGCTGTAGCAGATCTCCATGGCCCGTCCCCCGAGAACATAGCTTGGACGAACCAGAACGGGATAGCCGACCCGCTCGGCAACGGCCACCGCCTCGTCCTCGCTGACGGCCGTTCCCCAGGCCGGAACCGGGATGCCGAGTTCGGTGATCAGATCGCCGAACCGCTTCCGGTCCTCGGCAAGATCGATCCCCTCCGACGGCGTCCCCAGAATCCTGACCCCCGCATTCTCCAGTCGCTTCGCCAGCTTCAGCGGCGTCTGTCCGCCGAAGGTGACGATCACTCCCTCCGGCTCCTCGTGGTCGATGATGTTCATCACATCCTCAAACGTCAGGGGCTCGAAGTAGAGCTTGTCGGTCGTGTCGTAATCGGTGGAGACGGTTTCGGGGTTGCAGTTGATCATGATCACTTCGTAGTCCATCTCCCTGAGTGCCTGCACGGCATGGACGCAGCAGTAATCGAACTCGATCCCCTGTCCGATTCTGTTCGGTCCGCCGCCGAGAATAACCACCTTCTTCCGGTCCGACCGGATCGACTCGTTCTCGGTCTCGTAGGTCGAATAGTGGTAGGGAGTATAGGCGGCAAACTCCGCCGCGCATGTGTCGACGGTTTTGTAGACCGGTATCAGGCTGAGCTCTTTCCGGAGCGCACGGACTTCATCCTCCTCCATCCCCCAGATGATCCCGAGTTGCCGGTCGCTGAAGCCGTATTGTTTGGCGGCGTAGAGCAGTTCACGGAAACTCCACGATGCCGAACGCTCCTCCGTTGCGTTCTCCACGCCCTCCTCTCCCCCTTCTTCATCTCCGGCGGTTACATAGCCGATGCCGACGCGGGAATGGCTGACCTTCTGCGGCGGATTTTCCCGGATCATCTCTTCCATCTCGACGATCTGCGCAAGCTGATCCAGGAACCAGAGGTCATATCCGGCAATCCGGTGAATCTCATCGAGGTCCATGCCGAGCTTCAATCCGTCGTAAACGTCGAAGGTGGAAGTGGAGGTCCGGCGTGCAAGTCGTTCGCGCGTCTCGGCCAGCCCCTCCTCTTTCTCCCCGGCGGTCAACGCCGCATAGTCGTAGCGATCCTTGCCGTCGGCTCCGAATCCGTAGCGGTCGATCTCCAGCGAACGGATCGCCTTCTGCATCGCCTCCTTGAACGTTCTGCCGAAGGCCATCGCCTCGCCGACCGATTTCATCTGCACGCCGAGCCGATCCTCCGCCCCCTTGAACTTCGGGAAATCCCACCGGGGGAACTTCACCACGACATAATCGATCGTCGGCTCGAACCCTGCCGGAGTCACCCGCGTGATGTCGTTCGGAATCTCGTCGAGCGTGTAGCCGATGGCAAGCTTGGCGGCGATCTTCGCGATCGGGAACCCGGTCGCTTTCGAGGCAAGGGCCGAGGAACGGGAGACGCGGGGATTCATCTCGATGACCAGCAAACGACCGTCGACCGGATTCTGCGCGAACTGAACGTTCGAGCCGCCGGTCTCCACACCGATCTCCCGCATGATTTTTATCGCCGCATCCCGCATCCGGTGATACTCCCGGTCGGTCAGCGTCTGGGCCGGTGCGCAGGTGATCGAGTCGCCGGTATGGACCCCCATCGGATCGAAATTTTCGATCGAGCAGATGATCGTGACGTTGTCCTTGTTGTCCCGCATCACCTCCAGTTCGTACTCCTTCCATCCGATCACCGACTCCTCGATCAGCACCCGATGGATCGGCGAGGCGTTCAGCGCAAGCCGAAGCTTCTCCTTGTAATCTTCCAGATCGTAGGCGATGTTTCCTCCCGATCCGCCGAGCGTGAAGGAGGGGCGCAGAATCGCCGGGAACCCGACCGTTTCGACCAGAGCGATCCCCTCTTCATAGCTTTCGACAAATCCTCCGCGGGGCATCTCCAGTCCGGCGTTCTTCATCGCCTCCAGGAAGAGCTGCCGGTCCTCGGCCTTGCGGATCGCCTCCAGATTCGCCCCGATCATCTCCACACCGTACTTCTCCAGCACCCCGGCCACCGACGCCTCCACCGCCACGTTCAGCGCGGTCTGTCCCCCCATCGTCGGCAGAATCGCATCCGGGCGTTCCTTTGCGATAATCTTCTCAAGGAACTCGACGGTGATCGGTTCGATGTAGGTGGCGTCGGCAAGTTCCGGATCGGTCATGATCGTTGCCGGATTCGAGTTCAGCAGGATCACCCGCAACCCCTCCTCCCGCAACACACGACAGGCCTGCGTTCCCGAGTAGTCGAACTCGCAGGCCTGACCGATGACGATGGGACCGGAACCGATAATCAATACAGAGGAAATGTCTTCGCGTTTTGGCATATCAAAAAGCTCCCGGAGCCGTGTTCTGTTCTATTCTGTGTTCTGTACTTGTGATGTTGATACGGTGTTTTCGGAGTTCGCCCCTCATTCCCCTCACTCTTCCATCCGCAGGAACCGGCTGTGAAGCGTGGCGGCCAACTGGTTCGAGTTCTCCAGGAGGATAGAGCGGACCGCCTCGGCAACGGAGAAGAAACGGGAGAAGTCGGCCGTCCCCTCTTCGTCCAGCGTCGCAACCACCTGATTTGTCTCGAAAAATTCCCGAACGTCGGGGCGGTTCTCGACGATAATCTCCAGCAGGTCCTCCAGCGACTGATCCTCATCGGTCTCGACCATATCCAGGATCAGGTAGGCCCGCCCATAGAAGAGGAGAGCGGCCCGGACGACCCGCTTGAACTCGAAGAGGGAGGCCTCGTCGGTCGGCTCAAGCTCGATTGCCTGATTCCACTGTTCCTCGCCGGTGAAATGGTACTCGTCGGCGGTTTCAATAATCCGTTGTGCAAATTCTATGTTCTTCATTCTTCTCCCGCATTCGGTTCATTCATGTTCATACCCTCTTCGTTCCGGTCGTTCAGCAGCAGCGCCAGCACGGCCATGCGAACCGCCACGCCGTTGGATACCTGCCGCAGAATCATCGAGTTCGGCGAGTCGGCCGTCTCGCTGTCCAGCTCGATCCCCCGGTTGACCGGACCGGGATGGAGGATCAGCAGATCGGAACGATCGGCCTGTTCGAGACGCCGGCGATTCAGTCCGTAAAGACGGGCATACTCGCCGAGCGAGGGAACGAACGCCTGCTTCTGCCGCTCAAGCTGCATCCGGAGCATGTTCAGTCCGTCGGAAACCCGGATCGCCTCGTCGAAATTCGGAATAATCCTCACTCCCAGTTCCCCGATCCCCCTCGGAATCAGCGTCGGCGGACCGCAGACGGCGACGTCGGCTCCGAGCTTCTGCAGAATCAGGATGTTGGAGCCGGCCACCCGTCCATGCTTGATGTCGCCGACGATCGTCACCAGCTTCCCCTCGAATCCGGTCTTCTCAGGCCGGGTCGGATCGTACCAGCGTTCGAACAACGTCAACGCGTCGAGAAGTCCCTGCGTGGGATGTTCGTGCCGTCCGTCCCCGGCATTGATGAAGATCGAGGAACATCGTTCGGCCAGGAAGTGGGGGGCGGTTGAGGCGGAGTGGCGAAGAACGATCGCGTCGACCCCCATCGCCTCGATCACGCGGGCGGTGTCCAGAAGCGTCTCCCCTTTCGAGAGGGAACTCCCCCCTCCGGTAACGTTCAGCGGACTTCCGCCAAGCCGCGTCTCGGCAAGCTGGAAACTGTTTCGCGTCCGGGTGGAATCCTCGATAAAGAGGTTGACGATGGTCTTTCCCTTCAACAGATCGCCGGCGACACCCGGTTCCAGATAGTCTTTCCGCATCCGTCCGGCAACGTGAAGGATGGTGAGAATATCCCGGACGGAAAGCTCACGGATTCCAAGAAGATGTCGAACCGAAAGTTTCGGCAGGTCCATTGAACTGAACGATCAGGAAGATGGCCGTTACTCCGCTCCGCCGACCGGAGCATCCAAACGGGAAAGAAGTTACGTCCCCTCCGGTTCCCCGCCAAGACGATCCGGTGGGGGATTCGTCAAAGTTGGTTAGAAGGAGGATGTAAAAGGCAAAATGATCCGCCGCGGCGGATTCAAAATGCAAAAGGGACGGGGAGACGCCGAAGCCCGGACTCCTTTCAAGTTCCCCGGACTTTCCCCTATCCCTTTTTGAATTTTGCATTTTTCATTTTGAATTCTCAACGTATTCCTCTCTCTTTTTGCATTTTTCATTTTGAATTTTGCATTTATACGCCTATGTATCTGCTTGGACTTCACCTCATCGACTGGCTGATCCTGGCCGTTTACTTTGCGGCCATCATCTGGATTGCGCTGCGGGCACGGCGGCGGATTCGGAATACGGAGGATTTCTATCAGGGGAATCGTTCCTTCGGCAAGCTCCTGACCGCTTTTCTGAATTTCGGGAACATGACCGATGCCGGGCAGGTGGCCTTTGCAAGCCGGGAGATCTACCGGCAGGGAATCTCCGGCATCTGGATCTCCAACGTCGTCCTCTTCCACACCCCCTTCCAGTGGTTTATCTCCGCCTGGCAACGCCGGGCCCGCTACATCGGTCCGGGAGATATGTTTCTGCACCGCTACGAGAGCAAATTCCTGGCCGGACTCTATGCCGCTGTGCTGGTGATCGCCGCTTCCTACGGCAACACGACCGGATTTCTGCTGACCGGCAAGACGCTCCAGGCGATGATGGTGAAGCCGGAAATCGAGTACACGGCCGAAGAACGGGCGTCGGTGGAGGGATTTCTGCGGCTGAAGGAACTCCGGTCGCTCGACTACGCATCGCTCGATCAGTTGCAGAAAGAAGAACTGGAAATTCTTGCCCTGCGTGAAGGGGAAGGGAAACTCCACGCCTTTATCTCCTATCTGGACCTGAAGACGTTCTATATTCTCTACGCCATTCTGATCGCCGCCTACACGATTTTAGGAGGACTCTTCGCCATCGCGCTGGTCGATGTGATCCAGGGGATTCTGATCATCTTCCTCTCGCTGATCCTGATCCCGCTCGGACTTTCGGCGATCGGCGGGATCGCCGGGATGCAAAGCAAGGTGCCGGATGCGATGACCGAACTCTTCGGCTCCGGGGCCGGGAGCGAGTATACGTGGTACTTCGTCGCCGGACTGGCTCTGCTGAATCTGGTCGTCAACGCGCCGAAGAGTTTTACGCTCGGCGGATCGCCGAAGGATGACCGCTCCGCCCGCCTCGGCTTTGTGGGGGGAGCCCTCTCGAAACGGTTCATGATGCTGGGCTGGGCTTTCACCGGACTGATCGCCGTGGGACTCTACGCGGGACAGGTCTCCGATCCGACGAATATCTGGGGGGTGATGACGCGCGATCTGCTCGGCGTCGGAGCTATCGGACTGATGATCGCGGCCATCTTCTCGGCCAATATGGACGGAGCCGCCACCGCATCGCTGGACGCCTCGGCGGCATTCACCAAGAACATCTGGAAACCGGTGAAGCCGGGGACATCGGAACGCTCGCAGGTGGTGATCGGACGGATCATCATCGCCCTGATCCTTTTCGGGAGCGTCCTCTTCTCAGTCGTCTTCGACAACGTCGTCGAAGTCTTCAAATATGCTCTGTCGGTCGGCGCAATCGTCGGTCCGGCCTTCTGGATGGCCTACTTCTGGCGACGGGTGAACACGAAGGCGGTGGCGATCCAGATGCTCGTCTCCCTGATGATGACCGTCGTCGCCGCCAATCTCGTCCCGGCCGTCTCCTCGCTGAGGGGCGATCCGGGACTGACCCGACAGACCGAGGAGCGGGTGGTGGAGCATCGGATCCGGGCGACTGCAGGGGACGTCGAATCGGGACTGGCCTCTGCGGTCGGAGAGACGATCATGAAGACCGAGCGGATCGCACCGCAACCGATCTTCTTCACGGCAGTCGGGACGGACGAGACCGGCGCGGTCAAGGGGACCGGCACGTTCCGGACGAACGTCTGGCTGCTCGATCTGGTCGGCGTCGACTTCAGCCGGTGGAGTCGGGCCGGGATCGAGACGGCCGGTTTTCTTTTCGACGCGATCTTCCCCTTCATCCTTCTCATTCTTGTTTCTCTCTTCACAAGGCCGAATTCCGAACGGGTGCTGCGGGAATTTTATGCGCGGGTGAACACGCCTGCGGTGGCCGATCCGGAGGAGGATGCGCGACTGGTGCAGGAGAAGATCGACAACCCGGAACTCGTCGAGCGGAACAAGATGTTCCCGAACACCAACATTGAACTCTGGAAACCGACACGCTTCGACATCCTCGGATTTCTTGCCTGCGTCGGGTTTGTCCTTCTTATTATCGGACTCTACATGATTCTCTCATCAATCGCGCGAGGATAGCCGGATGCACCCTGACGGACGAACGAACGCACCCGACACGGACTACTTCATCTTCGGAAACGGTTATCTCTCGGTCGCCATCCAGTGGAGCCGGAACCGGGAGATGTCACCCTGCGGCATTCTTCTCTGGCGTCCGGACAAGTTCCAGCGGAAGGACGGTACCCATCTCTTTCATCCGGAACTCGGTCTCTCCGGCACGATGCTGACGGTTGAAGACGGGTCGGATCGGTATCGTCCCGCCCATGAGACCACCCGTGTCCGGTGGGCATCGACCGATCCGGTGGAGCCGGTTGTTGAAGTGGAGTGGCGGGCCGGAAGGATACGTGTGGTGGAACGATTCTCGGTAGAGAGCGCGGCAAGCGGATTGCAGGCGAATGCCGACGAGGAGCATCTCGATCATTATCTTCGGCGTCAGATCATTCTACTGCCGATTGCGGAATCGGATGACGGACCGACCGAGGGTACGGTTACGCTCGGCCTCTACCCCAATCCCCATATCCACCACCAG
>CAMLOB010000171.1 GCA_946481475.1 uncultured Chlorobiota bacterium
CAAGTTCGTATGTGCAGATCCGCACATCTTCGGTCGCAACCAACTGTTTGTACAAAGAGGCCATGGCATCTCTCGTCCTCATATTCCTGCAGTGATTATATCAGGACAAGGATAGACAAAATTCGCGACAGGTTCCAACAGATGGAAGAGAGAAACGGAACCGGCGAGGTGCGACACAAAGAACGCAGACAACGGTGCGGGGACAGATCCGGTTGACTTGAAATACCTGTTCCACCCGAAACGACGAAGGGACCGACCTGTCCGGCCGATCCCTTCTCTTCATCTTACATCCGTCAAGCGGAGAACTCCCCTTGCAAAACAATCAACTCAAAGCTGACTGCTGACCTCCCACTGTTCCCCCTGTCCCGACAGAATCACGCGAAGGGCGCAAAGAGCAAAGGCGCAAAGCTGACTGCTCATTGCCCACAGCTCCTATCCTACCTTCCCGCCGAACGTCTTGCGATACCCCTTTTTCCCCGATCCGGAACGTTTCCCGTTGCGGCCGCTGTCCGAGGCCGATCCGTCGGAGAATTTACGTTGTTCCCCGTTGCGGCGGGATGATTTGGAAGAGGCGCCGTTCGCTGGGAAGGCTCCCCACTCCATCTCTCCTCCCGAGCCGGACCGTTCGGTTTCCGTGTTCCATGCGGCTTCCTTCCGTCCCCCCTTCCGGCGAACCGGTTTCGACGAACCTCCGTTTGAAGATCCGCTATTGGAAGAACGGCCATTGGAAGAATGTCCATTAGAAGAATGGCCATTGGAAGAACGGCCGCTGCCGTAGGATCCTGCCGATGACCTGTTTGATCGTTCCTCTCTTCCACCGAACTCTCCGGTCAGTCCTTCAATCGTCTGCCGGTTGATACGCTTGCCGGTCAATTTTTCAATCGACCGGAGCGCTCCAAGTTCATCCTGCGCCACAAAGGTCATCGCATCGCCGGTCGACTCGGCACGTCCGGTGCGGCCGATCCGGTGAATGTAGTCCTCCGGAGACCGGGGCGTGTCGAAGTTGATAACGTGTGAGATACCGTCGACATCGATGCCGCGTGCGGCGATGTCGGTGGCGACCATCACCTGGAACTTCCCGCTTCTGAATCCGGCCAGCGCCTGCTGACGCTGACTCTGCGAGCGGTTCGAGTGAATGGCGACCGACCGGATCTTCTCCTTGTTCAATCGACTGGCGATCTTGTCGGCCCGGTGTTTCGTCCGGGTAAAGACCAGAACGCTCTCCACCGGTTCGCTTCGGAGCAGGTGAAGCAACAGATCGACCTTCTTCTCCTGCGATACGGCAAAGATGTGCTGCTCCACCGTCTGCGCCGGATTTCTCCGCTCGCCGATCTCCACCAGCTTCGGATTCCGCTGAATGCTCGCGGCCAGATGCTGAATCTCCTTCGGCATCGTCGCCGAGAAGAGAACCGTCTGCCGCTCTTCGGGAATCGTCGCAACGATCTTCTTGATGTCGTTGATGAATCCCATATCAAACATCCGGTCGGCCTCGTCCAGAATCAGCATCTCAACCCGCGAAAGGTCGAGGCTGCGACGGTTCAGATGGTCAAGCAGACGTCCCGGCGTTGCGATCACAATGTCGACGCCCTGACGGAATGCTCTGTACTGCGGCTCCATACCGACACCGCCGTAAACGGCGATGCTCCGCAGACCGGTCCCCTTGCCGTAGGTCCGGACCGACGTCTCCACCTGCAGGGCAAGCTCGCGTGTCGGAACCACAACAAGTGCACGGACCGGAGTCCGCTTCGAGCCGGAGGGCTTCGTCAGAAGCCGCTCGAGCATCGGCAGAACAAACGATGCGGTCTTCCCCGTCCCGGTCTGGGCGCAACCGGTCAGGTCATGTCCTTCGATCAGAATCGGAATCGCCGCCGACTGGATGGGGGTTGGGGTGGTGTAGCCGGCATCCCGGACACCACTAAGAATTTGCTTGGAAAGTCCAAGCTCCTGAAATACTGTCATACCTTAGGTATATGATGATGCGAGAGTAACCGGCAAACACCGGTATCTCTGATGATGGACACGCTTGCGGAAAATCCTGAGTCAAAGGCAGGGATCGAAGAATGCGGTCTCGGGAGCATCCCGAATGGGAGGTCTGTTTCATGCGTGGCACACTGAATCCACGACGGCTGCAGAACCATCATACCGCACTACATATCAAAGCCATGGAATCGCGTTCGGAAAGCGGGTCGAAAAAATTGCCGCCTCCGAATCGCGCATGCGATATGCTTCGGTAACGGCTCTTGGCTTTCAGTGCAACGGCAATATGCACTTATTCTCCGTTAGTCGATGTGAGCGTGTGTGAGGGGAAACGAAGAAAGGTGCGGAGTACGACGTTCGGGAGGGTTTTACACGGATCAGCACCGCTCCGTACCGATCAGGTCGCGTCTGTACATAGCCTCACATTGCAAACCCGGAGAGACTTCTCTCCGGCTCACCGGTCGGCGATCATTCAGAACATCGTATTCCCGTTCGCCGACGTATCGGGAATCACTTGCAGCACATCCCAGTGTTCGACGATTTTCCCGTTCGCATCAAACCCGAAGATGTCGATGCCCGCATAATCCTGATCACCCGGCCATTCCTGCAGACAGTGGAGCACCACATACTCCGCTTCGGCAATCGCCCGCTTGAACGTCACCCGTTTTCCCGGGTATTCCCGGGCCATTCTCTCGAAATATTCTATGAAGGCCTCCTTGCCGTCACCTACGTGGGGATTGTGCTGGACGTAGACATCCCCCGCATACTGCTCGATCGCTTCCGCCGGTCTGCACTGATTGAACATCAGATCGTAGAAAGCGATCGCATTCTCCTTGTTCCGTTGAAGCCGGTCATCCATCTTCCGCTCCTGTAGTTTGTTGATCGGTTTCCCCTCTTCCGGTATCCGAACCGGCCCGGTCAGCTCCGTGGTTTCCGGTCGCTCATTCATCATCTTCCGGAAGGCCATACGCTTCATCCATGCCGGAACATAGCGAAGTTGCATAGCAGATTTTTCTCTCTTGCGGAACGGACTGTAATTGTAATGGCAGTACGCCTTACGCTACAAAAACAATATTCCGCCCCCGGAAACCGGAGGCGGAACATAACGAGAAGAAGGAAGACGGAGAAGGTTCTCTATCTGAGCAGAACAAATTCGCGCTGCTGGAACCAGTCTCCCGAGACGATCCGGCAGATATAGATACCGGCCGGAATCCCCGAGGCGTCCCACGTCAGGTTGTACGTTCCGGCCGTCAAGTGCCGGTCGACCAGCACGGCGACGGGACGCCCGGAAAGATCGAAGAGCGTCAGCTGCGTCGGTCCGTCCAGACCAAGCGTGAAGCTGATCGTGGGGGCTTCATAGGCCGGGTTGGGATGAAGCGGCTCCAGCCCGTACTTCAGCAGCGATATCTCCAGCAGCCGGTCGCTGAGTCCGCAGAGCGAATCGAGCCGGACCAGTCCCGTCTCCGACAGAAAGAGAAGGCAGCGATTGTCCGGAGCCAGAATCGAGAAGGAAAGCTCGGACGAATCGGTTCTGCCGAGGTACATCCGGAATTGCGGATTAAGCAGCGGTCCCGTCCCGTTGATCGACGTCGTCCCGACAGGAGAGGTCAGTTCGACCCGATATGTTCCTCCGGAGAGAGAGGAAGAACGGAGCGTCCATCCTTCCAGCAACGTCCCCTTCAGCAACGAAGGGGCATCCGTTCCGTTGATCAGTTGCAGAAGGCGGGAATCGAATCGCAATTCCAGATTCAACTGTGAGAGAGGCTCGGCGGAAATGTCATCCTCCAATATCACCGGCACAACAAACGGCCGATCGAGCGGAGCGATGATGTCGCGATCAATTCGCGTCCTGACGGTCACATCCGGCTGGTTACACCAGCGGGGAGTGATGTCGGCACATGCGGCACCGAGCGTCCCGGGATCGACCCCCTCGGCACTGATTCCCTCCACACAGTTGGTGATCGTCGGCCGGTCTCCCTCCTCATCCAGCAGACAGACCAGTTCCATCTCCACTCGCTCCCCGACTGCAAGGGAGGGAATCGTCAACAGTCCGGTGACCGGATCGTAGTCGGCATCGGGATCGGAAATCGTGTGACGCACCCAGGTCAACCCGGCCGGAATCGCTTCGCGAATCACCACGTTCCGCATATCCAGATTTCCCTCGTTTCCGATGCTGATCCGATAGATCACCTCTCCTCCATATCGAGGTGCGGGAGTTAACGCCTCCTTTGCCAGCGTGAGAACCGGAGAGCCGACAAAGACCGGAGCACACGACCTGTTGTTGGTCAGATCCAGGTCTCCCGGCTTCCCGTCGACAAGTGACGCACAGTTGAGAATCGTACCGGCCTGACTGCCGTTCGCCTCACACGTGAGGATCAACTCTACGCTCTTTCCAATCGGAAGCCGAGGGATGCTGAGAAGACCGGAAACCGGATCGTAGTCGGCATCGGGATCGGAGAGGCGGTGACGCTTGTAGCGAAGTCCCGAGGGGAGCAATTCCTCTACGATCACATCCTCCCCATCCTCCGGACCGTAGTTCACGACCGTAATCGTATAGTCGAACTCCTCGCCGGTGCGAACCGTATCCGCCTCGGTCATCTTGACGATTCCGATGTCGGTCCCGAAAATGGTAAAGTCCGCACAGTTACTGTCGTATCGGATCTGGCCGGGATCGGGAGCGAGACCGACGATCTCCGCACAGTTGGTGACCGTTGTGGCCGGCGGGATCCGGTTCCCCGCAACAGCCCGAAGCGTCACCGATACACACTGACCGGAGGCGATCACCGGGAACGTGTGGCGGGGATAATCGCTGAACCCGTCGATGTACTCGACACCGTCCGGAAGGATGTCCTCGATCATCACATCGACGGCATCACACGGCATGTCGTTGCAGACACGGATCGTGTAGAAGAGAGTATCGCCGTACCGCACGTGCTCGTTCTCCAGACTTTTCACCAGACGGATTCCCCCCTCGGAACCGGACCCGGCACTGTCGCGGACGGGATCGGAATCGATGTTGTTCGGCAGACCATAACGGCTCACCCTGTTTTCCAGATGAGTGGCTTCCAGAACCAGATTGCATCCGGTTCCGGGAACATTCGGCTCTTCGATGACTCCCAGAAGAGATTCATTGACGAGGTTGAAATAGATGCGATCATCCGGGCCGATCTGCAAGGCACCGATGCGGACGTAACGGGGAAGAACGAATGTCGTTGTCGATGCCAGAATGTCCTGAAGAGTCCCGTCCCCCGCATCCAGATTCCACTGGAACATGTTATCATCAATCTCATATCTGGCGGCATAGAGCAGTTTACTGTCGGGAGAAAAGGAGAGGCCGTAGAACTGTCCCTGCTGCACCTGCAGGAGCGTTCGAGCGTTGGAAAGGAGGCCGGTCCGGTTGTCGAAATCGAACAACTCGACATTCGATTCCCAATAGTCTCCACCACCGAAGACATAGGTATTGGCCGCCCCGACTTTCGTTCCGTCAGGAGAGACCTTCAGATATCCGATGCCTGATCGGATACTGTAGACCGAATCGAGATGAAATTGATAGACCGTGCCGACATGCGAGACAACCGGGTCTCCGATCCCCGACGGCGTAACCGGGAACGCGAGGAAGGCATCGGTACCGATTTCATGCGTCAGCAGCCAGTAATCCCGACCGTTACCATGTCGGGCGGCGACAAGCTTTTCCGGACCGTAAGGGAGAACCACCACGTTCTTTTCCACCACATCCCCCTTGCCCTCATTCAGTCTCATATCGACAATCGAGTAGCGGACTCCAAAGACCGGATTTCCGTCAGGTCCGGTTGTCGGAGTGTGAGCTGTGGCAAGATAGTATCGGTTGCCGCACGGTGTTCCCCCGCACGGATCGCACGGCTCGGGGATGATCACCACAGACTGTGTGCTGCTGTGCTCACCCAGCAGTTCCGTACCGTTCGGCATCGGTGTGTGGGTCCGGTCCCACACGGTGATACCATCAGTATAGAACAACAGATCTCCGGTAAACGGATCGGAATATGTGGCGCATCCCTCGTGCGTTATCAGAGCGCCGTCGGTCAGCGGTTCGGGACTCCCGTTGACAAAGCTGATGCCGGCGTTATCGCCGAAGTACCATCGCAGATATTCCCGTCTGGAGAAGGGAGGAGAACTCGGTCGTTTTACGTTGATATAGACACGGGCCTCGCTCCCGACCCGTTCCCCGTTCCATGGGGCGTAGACAAGCACCGCCAGTCCGTAGAACGAAGCCGAAGGAGTGTAGCACAGCTTCTCGTCCTCTATCCGGAAACTCCCCCCTCCCGAACGGATGCGGACCGAGTTCGGATCGATGAAGATCGGTCCGCCATCCGGATTCAGATCGTTCGCCAGCACATCCAGACAGATTTCCGCACCCTGATCGGTCGATCCGAAATCATCCACACCCCGGGGAGCGCAACTGTTGCAGACACCTCCCTGCAATTCATATCCCATTTCGCAGAAAACATTCAACTCCTCGGTCGTATAGCGCCGGTCCGCCCCTCCGCCGGTTGCCGGCCGCATCACGTACCGGACACCCGAACGATAGGGATCAAAATGGCTCATGCTGCTCCCCTGTCGATAGGGATCGGGAGAGTAGACCGGGCTTGGATCGCCGCACCGTTCTCCCTGATAGTAGACCGCGTTGGAGAGGATAGTGGCCGGGGTGCCCCGGAATGCCAGCGTGACCGGATCGATCAGATTGCCGATCCGATCCTCGTACAGATGCTTGTCGAACAGGGAATACCCGCCGCCGATCCGGCTTGATCCATCGGGAGCGGTCAGCGAAAGGAAACCGAGGGCGTGGGTCACTTCGTGGAGCATGATCGAGTAGAGATCGAGACGATTTCCCGGATCGGTGCTCCAGTCCTCGTGGTAGGAAAAACCGAAGTCCACAATAATCATACCGTCATAACTCCCCGGTGCCGGAGTCGGGTCGACCCCGGCGGTGATATGATCGAACAGCGTCCCCCCGGTATATCCGTTGACGGTGTTGATGAAGAAAGGACCGGCCGCCGCAAGGAATCCGCTTCCGTCGGTCTGCGATCCCCTGACGATAATGTCCGGAGTCCCCCGGACGACAATCGTCCCGGCGACATAGGCAAGGACTTCACAGACCGTCCTGCGCCGCAGAGCTCCGAGCGTTGTCCTGCCGAGCACCGGATGGTCGATCTCCGTCCGATCATCGAAGCCGATTCCATTGCCGAGGATGACATCCTCGAAATCGACGCGGAACGGACTGCAGGCATCGTCGACCTGCGGGGAGCGGGAGGAGTGTGACTGATGCTTGATCATCTGCTCGGTTGCCCGCCACGGCCTGTTAAACCGGTCGACCAGACCGATCTCGCCGGGGGGCAGACCGGATCCGATCTCCTCTTCGTCACCGCAGATGTGGAATGTCTCCCGGTGTTGTCCTTTCAGCGGAATTGTGGTCGGAATCAGAATAAGCGACAGGAGGGTCAGCAGCCGGCGGAATGCAGAGAGAGATCTCATTGCTTTTGCTCCTCGTAGTGAGTACGTGTGTGTGTAGTGATTTTTTTTCGAACCTTCGGCTCAGGCATGGAGGGACCTGTACGACAGAAGGGAGCTGCCGC
>CAMLOB010000172.1 GCA_946481475.1 uncultured Chlorobiota bacterium
AACCGTCGAGTGCGTAGAGCCGACACTGTTCCCCTGACCGCCGCCGATAAAGCCGTGATCGTCGCTGACGGTGTTGTTTTGTCCGCCGCCGATGGTGGAGTGAGACTGTCCGGAGATCGAGACGGAGTTGTTCTGTCCGCCGGAGACAACCGAGTGTGATGAGAAGACCGAGTTCTGCTGACCGCCGAGTATGGCACTGTAGTTCCCCCCGGCAACTTGCGAACTCGCCGTATGGGACTGCTGCAGATCGTTGGCTCCGGCCCCCCGCGCATCGCCGTCAATCGTCCTCTGCAGGCTGCCGTTGGTACCCAGAATCAGGGCGTTTGCGTTGCCGCTGTCGACGTAGATGTGCAACGCCGCGTTATCGGTCGTCCCGATGAAGTTCGTTCCGGGAGTCGTACCCGCATTGCCGCCAAGGCTCCAGGCGCTGTCGCTGACGTTGATCGCCGTCGATACCCAGTCGAGCGTGACCTGGCTTCCGGAGACCGAAGCGACCCCCAGGATGTCACCGCCGATACCGGCACTGTCCGGAAGGAGGTACCGAATATCCGTGCTCTGATTCCGGGCCTCAAACGATGAATAGTTGGTTCCGGACGGGAACGCTCCGGTCTGGTTTTCCGCTTCGTAGAATCGGAGGGCGCTGGCCGAGCTGTTGTTGTTCGCAAGCCAGAGGTCGACGTTGCCGAAGACCGCAACGTCGCCGGTTGAAACGGACATCGGGTTATCTCCGGCGGAAGATGCATTGGACGGTGTCGACGGATTGCCTCCGAGGAATCCGAAACTTCCCGAAGAGATGGTCAATCCGCGTCCCCCCGGAATCGTGCTGTAGTACCCCGACCTGTTAAAGGCTCCCCCTCCGACCGTCCCGCCGAACTGGGCCTCGTTCTCACTGCCGCCGCCGACCGTCGCCAGAGAACCCTGGGCCCGGTTAGACTGGCCACCTCCGACAGTTGCCAGAAAGGCGGCGGTATTGCCGACGCCGCCTGCGATGGTCCCCCCGTAGAAATTGACGCTGTTACCCGAACCGCCCCCGACGGTCGTGTTGTTGCCGACGGTTGTGTTGTTCGTTCCGCCGGAGATCGTCGCATCGTTTCCGTTTGTCGTGTTTGCATTCCCGCCGCCGATCGTCGCATGAAGTCCCCCCGCCCTGTTTGCCTGACCGCCGCCGATGACGGAGTAATCGCCCGCGGCTACCTGCGTGGCCGCCGTACGAACCCGCTGCATGTCAACGGCGTCCGTTCCGCGCGGGTCCCCCGCGGCATCGCGCCCCACACTTCCGTCGGTGTTGAGAATCAGGCCGTTATCCGCTCCGCCGTTGACGTACACGTGCAGGGCCTGAGCATCGGTCGTACCGATGAAGTTTGTCCCCGGAGCGGTCCCTGCATTGCCGTTCGTCGTCCAGAAAACGTCGTCGAATTCGGATGCGAGCGATGCAACGGTCCGGGTCTCGACCGTGTCGCCGTTCGATACCAGAAGATCGGTCGAACCGCTTCCGTTCGACAGGTTGTCGAGCATGACGCCGTCGAACGTGGGAACCGCATCGGTGTGGATATCCTGCGGAAGCGAGAGCGTCACGTCGCCGGTCGACTGATCGACCATCACCTGATTTGCCGTGCCGCTCAATGACGTCACGCCTGTGTTCGTGATCGTCAGATCACCCGTCGACTGATCGATCCCGATACCCGCTCCTGCCGTCGCTGAAGTCACACCCGTGTTCTGCACGTTCAACGTACCGCCGAGCGCAACCGAAGCATCGCCCGAAAGACCCGTGCCGTAGACGACATCAATCGTCGAGTTCTCCAGCTCCGTGTTGTCGACCGAGCCGGCCGGGAGGATCACGGCTGTGCCGCTGACCGTCAGGTCGCCCGTGATCGTCCCGTCGCCGCCGGCGTTGACGTCACCGGCAATCGTCACGTTCCCGGCACCATCCGACATCACGTTGGTGTTCTCCACCCAATTCGTCCCGTCCCAGCGAAGCGTCGTGCCGATCACCGTTCCGGCCGGAAGAATCCCTCCCGGATGGAGCGAGCCGAACGTCCGCGTCTCGAGCGAACCGCCGTTGCTGACGATCAGGTCTTCCGATGTGCTCCCCGTCGGCAGGTTGTCCAGCGTCGCACCGTCAAACGTCGGCGTCGCGTCGGTGTGGATGTCCTGCGGAAGTGAGAGCGTCACGTCGCCGGTCGATTGATCGACCATCACCTGATTTGCCGTGCCGCTCAGCGATATCACCCCCGTGTTCGTGATCGTCAGGTCACCCGTCGACTGGTCGATCGCGATACCGGTCCCTGCCGTCGCCGAGGTCACCCCCGTGTTCTGCACGTTCAACGTACCGCCGAGCGCGACCGAAGGATCGCCCGAAAGACCCGTGCCGTAGACGACATCAATCGTCGAGTTCTCCAGTTCCGTGTTGTCGACCGAACCGGCGGGAAGGGTCACGGCTGTGCCGTTGACCGTCAGATCACCCGTGATCGTCCCATCACCGCCGACCGTTGCATTGCCCGCAGTCAAAAAATTTCCTCCAACCGTTGCGTCGCCGCTTGTCGTCAGCGTCACGGCATTGATCGAATTCACGTTCAGATCGCCGGACCAGACCGGTCGGGTCCCTCCCGGATCGACCGTAAGCACCTGATGCGGCGCACCGATCGGCAGTTCGACGGCCTTTCCGGCGGCGCCGTACCACATCGCCCCGCTGGTCAGCGGAACGATGTTCGAGACCTCCACAACCTGCGGTTCCCAGATACGGGCCGCGGCATTCCACCGCATTACCCAGCCTTCCTCCGCACTGACGGATGCGGAGCGCATCCATTCGGTTCCATTCCAGTAGAGAATCTGCCCTGCGATGTTGCCGTCGATCAGACGGAGAGGATCACCGGGATCGCCCGTGCCGACAAGCGGAGGAGATCGCAACTCGACGACGGAACCCGGACGCCATGCTCCTGCGGCCTCGTCCCAGCGGAGGACCTGTCCTGCAGCGGCCCCCTGACTCGCCAGTCGCAGCGGGGCACCGGCGGTTCCATCCCCCGTAATCTCTTCGGCCGCTTCCACCTGCTCCTCTCCGGGGGACCACGCCCCCGCAACGGCATCCCACCGCAACACATCGTCCCCCGCCGCATCGACCGAAGCCGAGCGCACCCAGGCCGAGCCGTTCCACAGCATCACCTGCCCGGCGGCGCCGCCGTCCTCAAATCCAAGCGGATCACCCGCCAGTCCCGTCCCCCGCAAAGGAGAGACCACGGCTACCCCCGCCTCTCCGGGCTCCCACCTTCCGGCGGCGTCGTTCCAGACCAGCGGCTGTTGGTCCAGTGCCCCCATCCGTGCGATGTCCAGAGGCGCAGCGGGAGTGCCGTCTCCGGTCAGCCTGTCGGTTGTGGAGGTCGCGAGCGTCACGGCTTCCCACGTGCCGAGCGGTCCGTTCCATCGAATCATCTGACCGTCGGTTGCATCGGTCGGAAGAAGGTTCGGCACGGCAACGGTGATCGTCGAACCGGCTTCCGATATCGTTGCAAGTCCGGTCCCGACAAGGGTCACTCTCCCATCCAGACCGTTCAGCCTGTGTACGACGTCCGGTGCATCGGGATCAAGTGCCGTTGCCGTCTCGGAAAGGACCGCGCTTCGTGCGTTGAGAGCATAGGGCGTCGAGACCAGGCGCAGGCGGGGCGTCATCTCCGCCTCACCCTGCAGTTCGAGCGCCAGCCAGTACGGAGCATCAAACGACAGAGTGATAGGCGTGATCAGTCCGAGCGTCGTTTCGAAGACCCCATCCAGCGTCGAGACGACACCGGTCTCCTCCCAGAGGGGAGTCCCGCCGTTTTCCGAATCATAGATCCTGAAAGTCAACGTGTAGTTGCCGTCCGGAACCGCAGTTCGCGAAGCGTCCGACAGCACCCCCTGATAGTTGAGAAGGTTCGGAATCTGTCCGCGGGCGGGCGCGCCGGAGAGAACCAGAACGGTTACTGCAAGAGCACAGGCGATTCGGAGACAGGAAGAAGAAATTCGGGTAGCCATGGTTGCGGTCAGCTTTGAGTTGTGAGCTTTGAGTTATCAGCTTTGAGCTATGAGTTATCAGTTATCAGCTTTGAGTTGTCGGCTGTGGGCTATGAGCTTGGGCTATGAGCTATCAGCTTTGAGTTGTCAGTCCTGGGCTTTAGTGGGGGGGCTCTTCGGGCTCCCATCTGTTGCCGGGTTTCGGGTCGAGAGGGCTTGATTCTCCGGGGGGGACCATTCCCCTGCTGAGAGTCAGCCCCAGGCGTATCCCGTTCGTCCGCCAACTGCGATCGGCAACCACATCGATCATCCCCAGCCAACCGATGATCTCGGGACTTGCCGTCCACCTGCCGTCGCGTGAGAGATAGAGATCGTATCGAAGCCCGAACAGCACGGAAACCTGAACCGCCCCGACATCCGGCAGCGGTCCGTCGAAGACCATGCGGGTCCGGCTGTCGTTTTCGAACCGCAGGGAGGAAGGTTCGAGAATCCGTTCTTCCTGATGGAATGTGCTCGACGTCGTGAAATCCCCCCTGGCTCCGCCGAGGAGGAAGAGATCGGCAACCGGGTTATAGGCAAGGAGTCCCTCCACACCGACGGCCGACAGCGAGGCGTCGATCGAATGAAGGAACAGGGCGGTAGCCGTATCCCGGTCCGCAATCACCAGTTCGGCCTCTTCGGCCTCCAGCAATCCGTCATACCGTCCATAGATCCCTCTGCCGGTCACCCGGAGTGATCGAGAGAGGGGATAGTCGACCGACAGTCCGAACGCATACCCGTTTCCGGAGCCGCCGTCGTATCCCGGGCAGCAACTCGGAATTCCGGGCAGTCCGGTCATCTCCACGTCATGATCGACGATGCTCCACGATCCGAACAGACCGAGTCGCCATCCCGCAACGGGCCCCTCATAAGAGTTCTGCGCGGAACAGACACCGCAGAGGCCGACGATCAGGATCATCGGCAGAATCCATCTGAGGGAACCGGTCGCGATGCCTCCGCACCTCCCCCGATTCCCGTTCGATCGGACCTTCCGCTCTGATCGAATCGTCCCGGTTGACCGAACCGTTATTGATCGAACCATCCCCGTATACATCAGCAAAGAGTTCATGATTACTTCCTGATTACCAGTCGTCGCGTCACCGTTTCGCTTCGCATGCGGAGGACCACGAAGTAGGTCCCGGCCGATATCGTCGTCAGATCGAATTCCGCACGGTAGATGTGATCGGCCTCGGCCTCCTCGTCGACGAACCGAACGACTTCGGTTCCGAGCACGTTCACAAAGCTGATATCGACCGGACCGGTCTCGTTCGGCGTGTACTCGAGTGTGGCGATTTCGGAGGCCGGGTTGGGCCAGAGTGTAAGCTTTGCGGCCGCTCCGGAGGTGACCAGGCGAATCTCGTCTCCCACGCGGCAGACGTCCGGCAACAGCATCGATCCGTGTTCCCGCAGAACGGTGATCCTCTCCTCCCCCATGCGGTCCCACTCAAAACTTTCAATCTCAAGGACGGTACTCTCGGCGTTGCCGAGTGCGGTGATGAATTCCAGCGTGGCGATCGTCCCCTCTTCCATCTGTGCGATGCCGGAAATTTCGAGAACGCAGTCGTCGCCGTCGTAGCTGCAATCGGGGCTTCCGTTGATCGGCCGGAGCAGCGTTCCGTTGAAGCGAATGCGTGCGGTGAAGCGTCGGGGGAGGAACTCCCGTTCGCTGTCCCGACTCTTCTCCGTCTTCAGATGCAGGTCCACGCTGAGCCGGGTCCCCACGTTCGTTTCGATATCCGGCAACGAGACCGTCGTCACGACTTCGGGGGGATAGGCGCGGTACCAGAAGCCGACATCGTGCCGTCGTCCCTGAACCTCACGGGTCAGCCTGCCGGCGGCGGTCTGCGAGAGCGTTCCGCTGACGGTATGTCCGGAAGAGCCGGCGGTTCCGCCGCTGCCGGAGACGACCCTCCGCGTCACGGTCGTCTGTCCCTGTGCGCCGTTAACGGAGAGGAGCATTCCGACAATGACCATAAGGGCCATAAGGTTCGGAATCTTCCATCGGTCGTTCACCATTCTCGTGCATGTGTTCTTTCGCATGGTCCTGATCGTTGAAACCCGAACGCCGGAACGTCGGGTGGAATTCATGTGACGGCCGGAGGGCCGGTCACTCCCCGTCCGGTTCATCCTCCGCCGAATCCGATCGGACGTGGACGTGAACCGCATTGATGCAAATCATGGCCGGGGACAACCAGTCGGAATAGTAGCTCCCCTCCGGATCCGGATCTCTCCCGGGCAAACGAGGGGCTCCCCCCGGATCCACCCCGGAAGGCTCCGCCGGCTTCACACTCCCCCCCTCACCTCCGGTCTCACCGACGGAACCGGCAGACTCGGGATCGCCCTGTTGGTCGTGAGTATCCATAGAAATACGTTCCGGTTCCGAACAACGGCCCGTCGTCGGTCGATGCCGGTTCCGACGATACTTTCGAACGGATTCCGAGACGCCGACAGACGAAATTGGGGCTCCCGCCCTCCGAAGACAAACAGATAGGGGGGTCAAAAGGGGGGCAATAGAAAAGAGAAGACCCGTCGGGCTGCAGTTGCACCCGACGGAAGGATAGAATTGATCTTCGCCCTCCGGTCCTCCATCTCGAAGGAACTGCAGAAGGTTGATGATGTCGGGAAGGTGCAGGCAGGAACCGGCAGAAGCTGCGATGAACCGGCGTTTTGATATGTCGGGCCCCGGGGACGCTTCAGACGAGAATAAGCAACGTTGCGTAGAAGACTCCCCCCAGCGCGAACGGCCAGAAGCTGCTCCGGCGCTCTTCGGGAAGTTCCTCCTTCAGCACGTTGAGAACAACACCCCCCGCGAGAAACGCAAACAGGAACCCGATGATGATAGGGGGAAGGGAAGCCGTCAGACCGAGTCCCCACCCGAGAAAGACCGCCCCCGCAATGATCCACCGACCCCACCGGTCGTACTGATCCTTCTGGTCCTGACGCAGTCCGTAGTCACTCGTCACGAAGTGGAGCGACATGGCGACGGTGTAGATGCCCAGCGACCACAGCCCTTCCTCCTCCCTGTGGAGCAAGAGGTAGCCGACCAGGATGTTGTACAGTCCGAAGGAGAGGAGATGCAGCCAGAGGAGTTCCGATTCGACCCGGTCTCTCTCGCTTGCCTTGCGCGATACTTTCACAGCCCGCTCCAGACCGTAGAAGAGAACCAGACCGACAAAGGCGACGAGGTAGACCCAGGTTTCGGCCGCCTCCTCCCCCACTCCCAGTCCCTCGGCAAACGTCTGCTGATGTCCGCTCAACTCGGGGAGGATATGCAGGAAGACGTAGGCCACCGCAACCCCGCCGGAAAACGACAGCCACCGGCTGCGGGGCCGGACATCGAAGAGCGTCAATCTGCCGATGAACAGATGAATCAGGGCGAAGGCCGCTGCGCAGGCTGCGGTCAGAATAATCATGGGCATTTCTTACAGGTTGCTGAGCCGGTTCAATATACCCCGGATATCCGAGAGGGCTTCGGAGGCCGGGGGGACAGGATGGTCTTCTTTTGGGTCATCGGCTAATCGAGTGGGTGGAGACTTGATGGAAGAACCGGATGGAGATC
>CAMLOB010000173.1 GCA_946481475.1 uncultured Chlorobiota bacterium
CAATGCCGCCAATACCTCGCTGATGGGGGGAGGAGGAGTTGACGGTGCAATCCATCGGGCTGGAGGAAAAGCGATTCTGAATGAGTGTATTGCGATCAGGAACCGTCAGGGAGGGTGCAAAACCGGAAAAGCCGTTATCACGACTGCGGGTGATCTCCCCGCAAAAAAAGTTATTCATACGGTAGGACCTGTCTGGAACGGAGGAGGAAAGAATGAGGCTGATCTGCTACGACATTGTTATACCAATGCTCTTCAGCTTGCCCAGCAACATGGTTACGGCTCGATTGCATTTCCCGCTATCAGTACCGGCATTTATGGATTCCCGAAAGAACTGGCCTGCGCTATAGCTGTGGAGGCTATCCTTGCCTTTAACTATACCTGTATTCGGAAGGTGATCTTTATCTGCTTCGATGAAGAGAACTTCAGGATGTACAGACAAAAACTGCCGTAATCTGACTTCTCCTGTCACCCTCTCTCCCTCCTCCTTCCTATCTTTGCTCGAAAAACCGAAGGATATGCGAAAACTGATTCTGAACCTTGCCGTCAGCCTAGACGGATTTATTGAAGGACCGAACGGAGAGTTCGACTGGTGTTTCACCGACCAGGATTACGGTATGACCGACTTCTTCAAGCGGATCGATGCCGTCTTCATGGGGAGGAAGTCGTATGAGCTGATGCAGAGTATGGACGAAGGGGGCTACGGAGAGATTCCCGGGATGCCGGAGGTGACCGAGTACGTCTTCTCGAATACGCTGCGTGATGTGAAGGAGGGGGCCGTGCTCGTATCGGGAGAGAAAAGAGAAGTCGAGGACCGGGTGCGGGAGATCAAGGAGGAGGAGGGGAAGGATATCTGGCTCTTCGGTGGAGCCGACCTGACAAGCTTCCTGATGAATGCCGGACTGGTCGACGAACTTGCCCTGTCGGTCCACCCGATCCTTCTCGGACGGGGGAAGCCTCTGTTCAGCGACATCACCGACAGAATCCGGCTGGAACTTACGGACACGAAAACATGGTCGAGCGGACTGGTGACGTTGACCTACCGTCCGGCCTGAACAGAAGAGAAAATCTTGCCGGGAAGGGAGATGTCCGTCTCATTCCATTCTCCTGCACAACTGATAGCTGACAGCTCATAGCCCATAGCTGACAGCTCAAAGCTCAAAGCTGACAGCTCAAAACTCACTCACTCTCCCGATCTTCCGGTATTTGTATTCACCAATCGGAGAAAAATGCCGCAGACGATATCCTCTGAAATAGTAACGCTTCCGCTCGACTGCCGGGTGGACTATTATCCGGATTTCATGACGCCCGAAGAGAGTGACGAACTCTTCAACTACCTGCCGGCCAACGTCGATCTCTCCGAACAGCGACTGCTGACCGAGACCGGCGAGGAATACGTGATGGATGTCGGAAAGTGCATGTTTGTTGACGGCGACAGCGTGAGAGAAGTCCACTTGCATGAATCGCTGGGGAGAAGGATTCTGTGGCCGGAGCCGGTGATGGAACTGCGACGGAAGATCGAATCGCTGACCGGCCGGATCTTCGGAGCCTGCGTCTGCATCTACTACCGGGACGGAACGAAAGGAGTCGACTTCCACCGTGATCTTCCCGCCTTCGGCGATACCTCGGTGATCCCCTCTGTCAGTCTCGGCGCCGAGCGGACGTTTGTCCTGCGCAATGTTTCGGATCATTCCGACCGGTTTGTGCTGAAGCCGGCGCACGGCAGTCTGATTGTGATGGGGGAGGGATGCCAGCAGAGATACGAACATGCCGTCCTCCACGATGAGACCGTGACCCGGGCCAGAATCAACCTGACGTTCAGGATGCTGGGGTATGGCCGATGATGCGGAACCCGACCCGGCAAAGACATCCGACCGGATGTCTTTGCCGGGTTGGTCGGGCGGTGCCGCATCCAACCGGATGCGGCTACCGGGTCCCGAACATTTCCTTGTCGATGAAGAGGGCGTCTTTCCCCTTCTTCGTTCCGTTGTAGAACGTGATCGATTTCATATCGGGCGTCACCAGAAGCGTGCGGGAGGATTGCGAGAGATAACCCGAGCCGATCGGGAATTCGTGTCTGCGCACCCTTCCATCCTCGAACTCGATCACTGCGTGCGTGTAATTCTCTCCCGGCTTCAGCCGGATCAGCCGACCGTCGTACGGACCATAGGTGTGCCGGAAGACCTGGGTCTGCGAATTGTTGTTGACCGCCAGGGCATAGATCGCCGTATCCGAACCGACATCCAGCAGTGCCAGGCTTCGTCCGTCGTGCGGGGCAAAGAATCCGCTCTCGGTCACCGGCACCGAGGCGAAGCCCCCTTTGCCGTTGCCGGAGAGGAGCAGTCCGAACCCGGCGTCGTAGCGGATAACCTCCCGGTCGGGTCCGTAGAAATTCTCCAGCGCCAGCACGTCCAGATTCCCGTCTGCGTTGAAGTCACAGATGACGGTGCCGGAGATCGGCGAGGCCTGGGCGATGATCGGCAGGCGATGGAGACGGAATTTTCCTCCCCCCAGATTCTCCACGTAGGCACTGTACATCGTCGTCGCGAACCGCTGATCGGCGTTTGCCAGGAGCGTCGTGTCGAAGACCTCGCCGACGGTTGCCAGAGAGAAGGGGACGAAGTCGACCCAGTTTCTCTTGATGTACGTCCCCATCTGCGTCGCCAATGCGTCCTTTCCCCGTGCCGGATATTCCTTCCCCTGGAAGTAGTAGGTCATGATCAGATCGCGACTCGAATTCCGGTCGAAGTCGTTGGCGTAGAGCCTGATCGGATGTTCCTTCGTCGGCTGCATCGTCTGGCGCGTGTTCAGTCCGACGTTCCCGGCGATATAGTCGATGTCGCCGTCGTTGTCGAAGTCCCCTGCGCTGAGGCTGCGCCACCAGCCGTTGGTCGAGTCGAGACCGGAGTTCTTCGTCATGTCTACAAGCCGCTTCCCATCCTCGTTCCGGTACAGGTTGATGCCAAGCCATTCGCCGGTGAGGACGAGGTCGGGACGGTTGTCGTTGTCGAAGTCCGACCAGATGGCGGCCGAGACCATGCCGGGATTGACCAGATCGGGAGCGATCTCTGCGGTTACGTCGAAAAATCTGCCGTCGCGATTCTCCAGCAGATAGCTGCGGGAGCGGTCGGGATATTCTCCCGGCCTGCAGCGTCCGGCGACGAAGAGATCCTGATCGCCGTCGCCGTCGTAGTCGCAGGCCGAGACGCTCGATGTACTCGTCCGCATTTCCGGAAGCCGGTCCGGAGCCGGACTCAGCGAGCCGCTTCCATTGTTGATATAGAGCCGGTCCTGCAGCAGCGGATCCCCTTCGTCCGACTCGTTGCTCCCGCTTGCCACGTACAGATCGAGGTCAGCGTCGCCGTCGATGTCGAAGAAGATTCCTCCCATGTCCTCGGACATCCGGGCCGCATCGAAAGCGGCGGTGTCGGGGGAGGGACTGAACCTTCCGGTTTCGGTTTGCAGATAAAGTCGACCCACTGATTCTTTCGCTCCGCCGATCCAGACGTCGTCCAGACCGTTGCCGTCAACATCGCCGACTGCAACGCCCGGTCCGTTACGCGAAAGTGCATTCGGCAGGAGCCGTTCGCGGTTGAAGTCGTCGAATTTGTTCTCCTTGTGAGCGTAATCCAGACCCGTGACGTCTGCCTCAAGTTCGGTGAAGGTCTTCCGACCGGAAAACTCCGTGGAGACGTTCCTGAGCGAGGCGATGTCGACTCCGCCGCCGGCATCTTTCTGCCGGAGCTTCACCACACGATTCGCCTCGATATGTTCGATCACCTGCGCCGATCCGTCCGGCCAGGTCACCGTCAGCCGGTCGATCATCTTTGCATCTCCCAGACCGAAATGGAGTTTGTCCTGCGTGCTGGAGAGGTAGCCGCGCACCGGACTGTGTTCGCGAATCTGCATCTTGCCTCCGTAGCGGATCTGTACGCGCGCCCCCACGCCGAATCTGTTCTTCCCCTTCCCTTCCAGTTCCACCTGCAGCCGGTTCCCCTTGTTCTGCTCGACGGCGTTGTTCCGGTAGATCATTGCCATTGCGTTCTCGGCGGAATCCGGGGCGATGTTGTTGACGATCAGGTCGAGATCGCCATCGTTGTCCAGGTCGGCATAGATTGCGCCGTTCGAGTTGACGTAATCCCCCAGTCCCCACTCACGGCTGACCTTCGAGAAGGTCAGATCGCCGTTGTTCTTGTAGGCGTGATTGTCCAGCTTGATCGACGGGACGCGGAGAAGAACGCTGAGGGGAGCGGTCCGCGGGACCATCTTGATCACGTCCCGATTCGCCACATCCCGCATGTAGCCGTTGGTGATGTAGAGATCGGGATAGCCGTCCAGATCGTAGTCGCCGAACAGAGCCGACCAACTCCAGTCGGTCTCGTCGATGCCGGAGAGCTGGGCGATCTCGCTGAACAGACCGTTGCCGCGGTTCAGTTGAAGATTGTTTCGCATCATCTGCGTTGAGTCGAAGAGGGGACTGAAGGAGTTCTGGCTCCCCATGTGGGACATTTTCCGCCAATGACTCTCGGGCAGCATGTCGACGGCGATAATGTCCAGAAGCCCGTCGTTGTTGAAGTCGCCGATGTCCGATCCCATGCCGAACTCGGTCGTATGCTTCATCACGTCCTTGGTCGCCTCCTCGAACGTTCCGTCGCCGTTGTTGATGTAGAGAATATCGCGCCAGACGAAGTCGTTGGTGATATAGATGTCCGGATAGCCGTCGTTGTTCACGTCGCCGACCGTCACGCTGAGAGCGTATCCTTCGTCGTGCAGGCCGGTCTCCTCGGTTACGTCGGTAAACGTTCCGTCGCCGTTGTTCCGGAAGAATTTGTCGTTCAGTCCCCTGTTCGCATAATCGTCTCCGGTCGCCACGCCGTTGTCGCCGATGTAGGCGTCCAGATCTCCATCCAGATCGTAGTCCAGAAATGCCGTCTGCGTGCTGCTGCAACAGTAGTCCAGTCCGAACTCCTTCGAGCGCTCGGTGAAGGTTCCGTCCCCGTTGTTGATATAGAGTCGGTTCGGGTCGTGCTGCTTGTTGACGTAGATGTCCAGACGCCCGTCGCCGTTGATGTCGATCATCGAGATGCCGTAGCGGACGCCGACCGAATCGTCGACTCCGGCTTTGGCCGAAACGTCCTCGAACCTGAAGTTCCCCTTGTTGATGTAGAGCCGGTTTGGCGAGTGCGACTGGGTGCCGGAGAAATAGAGGTCGATCAGCCCGTCTCCGTTCACGTCACCGGCGGCGATCCCGCCGCCGTTGTAGGCGTAGATGAAGACGTTGATGTTGAAATCGTTGGTCTCCTTTATATAGTTCGAAAAGGTGACGCCGGTCTGCTCGGGTGACAGACGTGTGAAGAGGAGCGGCTCTCCCTGTTCCTGTGCCCGAAGGGAGAGGGAAGCTCCGGTGGAGATCAAAACAAGGCCGAGAACTGCAAGGTAGCGTCTCATAGCAATGCGATCCGTAATATGTGAGAAGTAACGTGTGTTCATGGAATCGGATATCTGTGACGATTATACGGATTTGATGACTTACAATAATTGAACTTTAACCTGTTTGCCGGAGTCGATTTCCTCCCTCCCCTCATCGAGCAGAATCAGGCAGTTTGCCCGGCTCATCGAACTCATCGCTCCACTCGATTGCGTCCCCGTCTTCGATACGCGGGGTTCACCACCTTCGTAGCGAAGGATGCCCCGGATAAAATGTCGTTTGTCGTCCTCCTTGAGGATATTCCCCTCCAGTCGGGCGGTGATGTGCTCCGGTCGATACGTTCCGGCGAGCATTACTTCAAGAACCGGCTTGACAAAGATGAGAAACGTCACCAGCGAAGAGACCGGATTTCCCGGCAATCCGAAGACGAGGGTCTTTCGTTCTTCCTCGCTCCGCACGCCGAAGAGAATCGGCTTCCCCGGTTTGATTCTCACCTTGTGAAAGCGGACATCAACTCCCATCTCCGGCAGCAGATGCTGCACCAGGTCGTACCGTCCGGCCGAGACTCCTCCGGTGGTCAGCAGGATGTCGTACTGGAGTCCCGTTTCAAGGGCGTCGAGGAGTTCATCCCGATCATCCCCTGCAATTCCCAGATCGATCGGCTCGGCCCCGGCGGCGACGCAGGCGGCGTAGAGTGCCGGACCGCTGCTGTTCCGGAGTCGACCCGGTTCCGGCGTCCGGTGGGGTTCCACAATTTCATTTCCGGTCGCCAGAATTCCGACTTTCGGTTTCACCCGGACCGGGACGTTGACGACCCCGAGAGAGGCCAGCAGGCCTATGTCGCCCGGCTCCAGACGTTTCCCCGCCGGAATGATTTCCTCTCCGACCCGGACGTCTTCACCGGCCGGACGGATCGACGTCCCCGGTTTTACAGTCCGTCTGACCAGAACCGTATTCCCTTCTTCCTCCGTCGACTCCACCTCCACGACCGCATCGGCCCCTTCGGGAATGATGCCGCCGGTCATGATCCTGACCGCATCACCCGGCCCGACTTCCCCCTCGAACGGTCCTCCGGCCGGAGCCTCGCCGATAATCTTCAGCCGTACCGGATGCTCCTCACCGGCCCCTTCGGTATCCCCGGCCCGAAGGGCGTATCCGTCCATCGCGGAGTTGGCCTGCGGAGGGATGTTCTCCCCGGGAATAATTGCCGAGGCAAGATATCTGCCGAGAGAGAGAACCAGCGGGACCGTCTCCGAGGGAAGTTCCATCGAACGTTCGGTCAGAAGAATATGCAGCGCTTCGGAATAGGAGATCATCGTTTCAATTCTGTGAAAGGGAACACAAGGCAAAGGGAAAAAGATACGACGGGCGGGATAAAAGGGAAGGGGAAGAATTCAATATCTTCCGGGAGTTCAGGCGATTCTTCAAAAGGCAGACATCAAAGATCATCGAAACGTCCGGCATGACACATCTGACCATTATCGAAACCGACTTCAACAATCCCGACCACTGCCGGGCGATACCTGCTTTGATCGACGCGTATGCCCGCGATCCGATGGGGGGTGGACGGGGACTGCCGGAAGAAATCCTGCAGAAGATGGTTCCCGGACTTGCGGAGCATCCCTCCTCACTGGTGTTCCTTGCTTTCGATGGGGATCGTCCGGTCGGCATCGCCAACTGCTTTGTCGGCTTCTCAACCTTTGCGGCACAACCTCTGGTAAACATCCACGATCTGGCCGTGCTCCCGGAATATCGCGGTCGGGGGGTGGGGGAGAGACTTCTCGGAGAAGTGGAACGAAAGGCGAAAGAACTCGGCTGCTGCAAGTTGACGCTGGAGGTGCGGGGAGACAACCGGGCGCGCAACCTCTACGAGCGCTTCGGTTTCGGCGACTTTACAACCGGGGCCGAACAGACACCGACCTTTTTCCTTGAAAAGAGACTGGAAGCGGGGAAGTAGAACCGGACAAAACTTGTCGTGGTAGAGGAAACCCGTTCATACGTCTTTGTGATTTCTTTGTGTCCTTGGTGACTTTGTGGTGAATCTTCCACGACGCGGAAACTTTACCACAAAGTCACGAAGGGCACAAAAAATCACCAAGGTGAC
>CAMLOB010000174.1 GCA_946481475.1 uncultured Chlorobiota bacterium
CACTGCGCGCGGCACCAGGTCCAGATTCACCCAGCGCACATCATGTCTAACGTTTCGGCCGATACCGGTCTGCGCGATGCCCTGCTGACGGTCCTCTCGGACGGAGAGCCGCAGATGCTGGAAATCCCTCTTGCCGGTTATGCCGATAAAAGTCTCTCGGTGAGGGAAAACGGACGTTCGACAAAGATGATGGTCCGTCTGTTGCCGAGTCCGGTGAGGGGAGAGGGAGAAATTCGTTATACCGTTGCGAAGCCGGGAACCGTTCTCCTTGTCCTTGCCGATCTTCGGGGCAATATTATCCGGCGGTTCGAGCCGGGTGTGCGGGAACCGGGAGAGTACGGAGTCAGGTGGGACGGACGGAACGATGAGGGGGAAGGGGTTCCCGCCGGATATTACGTCGTGCGGTTGCGGACCGAAGCGGGGATATACGAAACCTCTTTTATCTATCTGCGATAGTGGCGGATGTTTTCCAGACCGGCACATCCTCCGCCACCTTCCTGCGCAACGTCTCGACGTATGTCCGCAGGCCCTCCCGGTCGGGATCGATCGGGGGGGCTTCCGGTTCGCGGAAACGGACAACGGCCCGGACGGACCGGGTTTTCAGAAGATTCCATCCATGGGTGAGTATATTCTGGTCGGGAAGATACCAGTAGACCAGATCACGGTTCTCCGGCGTTACCGGTTGTTCGTCGATGTGTGTGTAGAGAATGGTGAAGGGCTGAACCGGGACCCGACGTTCGGTGATGCCGCCGAACAGAAATGCCTTGAACGATTCCACCTCCTCTCCTGCGGTTGCTTTCCCTTCCGGGAAGAAGACGACCCGGATACTCTGCTCGGTTCGCTCGACAATGTTCTGTGAGGATGTGACCGCTGATCGCAGAGAGCTTCTGTCGATGAAGACCGTGCCGGCCAGCCGTGCAAAGATGCCGATGAGGGGCCAGTTCTTTACATCGTGACGGGAAACGAAAACCCCGCTGACGGCAACTCCGGCGGTCAGAATGTCGAGCCAGGAGACATGATTGGCGACAAAGACCAGCACGTCCGGACGGCGAACTCCCTCGACCCGTACACGCAGCCCCATAAGGGCGGCCATGGTGCGGCAGAATGGTCCGGTCAGTCTCGTCACGACCCGGAAGCGCATTCGCGGACCGAAGAGAGATGCTGCGAAGATGGGGAGTGTGGCGATCGGTATCCACAGAAGACCGGCAATCAGCAACAGACACAACCGGATGCCCCCCCGGATGCTGCTTGTGCGTATCGTTGCGGGTTGGTGGTCTGTGTGTGTCATTAAGATGGTCAAGTGATCGGCTATGAGTAGTGAGTTGTCAGCTATGAGTTATCAGTTGTGAGCGGTCGGTAGTGAGCGGAAACCGTATGGAACGTATGTCGCGAATATATTCAGGCGGGATGTCTTTTTGATTATGCAAAGCAAAAAACTGATCTTTTACCTGATCAACACCAGCAGCTCACTGCCCATAGCTGATCCCACATCATGCAAAGAACACAAAGCCGATAGCTGACCGCTCATAGCTCACAGCTGACCGCTCATAGCTCACAGCTGACCGCTCATAGCTCACAGCTGACCGCTCATTACTCATAACTCACTGCTGATTCCGATTCCCATGCTGAGAAAACTCGAATACGAAGAAATCCTCTCCGAACGCCTGAGCGAAGAGACGGCACTGGCGGCTGAGCGACATCCGGTCGTCGGTCTGCTGGAGGATATTCGTTCCCTCTACAATGTCGGTTCCTGTTTCCGGACCGCCGATGCGCTTCTGCTGGAGCGACTTGTTCTGACCGGCTACACGCCCGCTCCGCCACGGAAGGAGATCAGCAAGACGGCACTCGGCGCCGAGCGTTCGGTGCCGTGGGAGAGGATCGAGTCTTCGGTTGAAGCGGTTGGAAAACTGCGTGATGAGGGGTATGTGATCTGGGGGCTCGAACTTGCCGAGGGGGCGATCCCGCTCGACCGGCTGGAGGGGGTTCCCGAACGGGTAGCCCTTGTCGTCGGCAATGAAATCGGTGGAATCCGTTCCGAAACGCTCCCCCTTTGTGACCGGGCCGTCTCCATTCCGATGTACGGCGTCAAGCATTCGCTGAACGTCGCAGTGGCGTTCGGTATTGCGATGTGGGAGCTTGTCCGGAGGATGCGGGAAGCGGATCGTTCCGTTTTTTCCGGTGCCGTGGGGAAATAGGACACAGATGACACGGATGCGACGGATTTGCGCGGATCCGTCGCATCTGTGAAATCGGTGGTCCATTTTTCCCCTACCACTCCGTCCAGAGCGAGGCCCGCACAATCGTCTCGTCGTAATCCTCCACGCCGGTCAGCAGCGGATTTGTTGCGTCGTACACGTTCTTCTCCGCACGAATCTCCAGTCGGCTCCCGATCGGCTTGATCGGAACGAAGAGTCCGGCATAATATCCCACCTTCGAACTCTCGCTCTCCTCCGAAAGGATTGTCCCTCCGGCCGTTGCGTTCCAGTCTTCAAGGAAGGTGACGGTTGCCCCAACGTCGAACGTCGTCGTGTTCTGAAGCGTATCGATCACCGATGTCGGCTGCGACAGACTGGCGCTTGCCTGCAGGGTCAGCCACGAGCCGATATCGAACGACTGGCCGAGCGAGTAGACTTTCGTCTCCGAGTCGAACCGGTTCCCCAACGTCTCGACACTGTTCAGCGTGAATGTTCCGATGGTCATCGCCCCGAGCGATTCTCCAAGCTGATAGCGGTGTCCGGCAACTGCGGTGAAGACCGTAATCCTGTTGTCCACCTGAAATTCACCGACCGCGTCGTTGGTCTGCCGGTAGGGTGTGTAGTTGAGACGGAGGAAGGGGAGCCGCCGGAAGTTCAGTCCCAGCCCGACGCTGAACATCTGCAACTCCGTCGTCGCCCGCTTCCAGTCGATCAGATTGTCTTTCTCCTGACGGTAGCGTCCGCTCAGCGTTATCTGCTTCTTCACCAGCTTCTGTTCGACTTCCCCCTCATAGCGGATCAGATCGTTCCGCAGATAGGGGATGCCGAGCGTCACGTAGCCCGGACCGATCCGCTCGAACGATCCCTTCAGTTTCGTGCCGGTCTTTGTGATCGTCAGGCGGGGTTCCACGGAGAAAGAGTAGTCGAAGAAACTGCTGGTGCGGAACTTCACCAGATCGCTCAGCCAGTCGGGTGCGTCCAGCGATGCGCCGGTCTCCACTTCCGGACTGCTGAGGTCGCCGCTGAGGAGCGAGCCGGCGATCTCTCCTTTGATCATGAAGACTTCCGGGACAATCGGGATGTCAAGTTCCAGACCGAGCACCCAGTTCTCCTGGGGCGCAAGGTAGAATCCGGTGCTGGTGTCGACGATGACGGAGCTGTCCTGATCCCCGGCGTACATCACCGTCAGCAGGGCATGCCCTTCGCCGATCCGTCCGTAGCCGATCCGTCCGGCATAGATATTCCTGTCGAACGCGATATAGGTTGAATCGTTTGCCAGCGCCTCCGGCACATCCCGCTGTGCGGTACCGATGGTGGTGGCCAGATAGAATTTTCCCGGATTGAAGATGATATCGGCACCGTTGACGGCGATACCGTTGATCGTGTAGGGGGAATAATAGGGATAGTTGACGCCGATGCCGAAGCGGGGGAAGTTGTAGAGGAATCGTTCGACACCGGAGAGCATGTCCAGTTCGGTCAGGGCTCCGCGCAGGTTGTCCGGGTCGTAGAGATCGGCCGTCGGATAGCTTGTCTCGGCCATGTCGCGCAGTTCCTCGGCCTCTCCGACTTTCTCCTTGATGCCTTTCAGCATCTCGTATTTCTCCTGAAGCGATTCCAGTTCCGCCTGCTTCTCCCGCAATTCCGCGGCCTCCTCGGTTGTCGCCGCTCCCGATTCGACTTTTGTCCGCAGCCGGTCGATATCGGCCAGACGGGAGGGGTCGTTCAAGGCTTCCTCGACCGAAGCCAGGCCCTCCACTTCGTCGATGGTCCCCCCGAATGCGGCCGACGCCACCCGCTCGATCAGTCGCTGCCGGAGTCGTTCCTGCAACTGGTCCTGATCCAGACTGAAGCTGAGGTTGAAACTGTTAATGCTCTGCCGTCCCCGACTCTGTTCGGTGGAGAGGAGAAGCGAGCCGGTGAACGGAATGTCGAAGAGAATCACTGTCGGCGTCAGGTACCATCGGGCATAACGTGAGGGGATGGTCTGTCCGACTCCCTGCTGGTCGGCGTATTGCGTCTCGATGGAACTTGTGCCGGTCAGCTCGAATGTGGAAGATGTTGTCGGAGGAGCCGGTTCCTCATCCTGTGCGGTGAGTGCAAACAGCGGAAGCAGGAGCATTGCGGCTCCGGCGAGAAGCGTATGGATGCGCATAACATGCCTTGTGACGGTTGCAATCCATCAGCACGGCGCGCGGCGTGGTACGCGACGGCGAGCGGGACCGAGTGTACGGTTACCGTCGGAAAAAATACCGGAAAAGGGGATGCGGAGCAATGGGGGGGTAAGAGTTTATAGAGAGAGGAGTGAGAGAGTGGGTGAGTGCAGGGGTGCGGGGGGAGAAGCAGGTAACGGTTCAACTTGCATCCATAGCCGACTGCTGGGATTTTCGATTTGCGAACGACGATTGTCGAAGGTATCAACGAACACAATAGCTAACCGCTGACTGCTCAAAGCTCATCGCTGGTTGGGAGTGTTGAATGGTTAAGAGTCGGGAGTCTTCTGATTGCTAATTGCTGACGGCTCACGGCTCCACAACTCACAGCTGACTGCTCAAAGCTCATCGCTGGTTGGGAGTGTTGAATGGTTAAGAGTCGGGAGTCTTCTGATTGCTAATTGCTGACGGCTCCACAACTCACAGCTGACTGCTGACTGCTCAAAGCTGATTACTCAAAGCTGACTCCCGCCCCCTGCTCCTCCAGATACTTCTCCCGTCGCTCCGCCTGTTCCTGCTCATGTTCGGCCACTTCCTCCAGATAGCGGGCAAGGCGTTCCTCGATTGTTGCCAGGTCCGGCGCCACGACCAGATCACGTCGGACGTGTCCGGCCAGGGGGAGACCTTTGAGGTAGCCTCCCCAGAACTTGCGGAGTTCGAGGATGCCGTAGTGATCTCCCTTATAGTCGATATTATTGCGCAGATGCTCCAGCGCCACGGCCACCCGTTCGTCAATCGTCGGCTCGGCCGGAAGCTCTCCGGTCTTCAGATAGTGGTGGGAATCGCGGAAGATCCAGGGATTGCCGATTGCCGCGCGGCCGATCATCACAGCGTCGGCTCCGGTGTCGAAAGCCCGTTTCACATCTTCCGGTGTCCTGACATCGCCGTTCAGGATAATCGGAATGGAGACCGCCTTTTTGACCTCGGGGATATACTCCCAGGAGACCAGTCCCTCGTGCCCCTGGTCCCGCGTCCGGCAGTGGATCGCCAGGGCAACCGCCCCGACATCCTCCACCATCCGGGCCACATCAGTGATGACGATGGAATTCCGGTCCCAGCCGAGGCGCGTCTTCACCGTCACCGGCAGCTTCGTGTTGTCGACGACCGACTTGATGATCTGCCGCATCGCCGGCAGATCACGCAACAGTCCGGCACCGGCATTCCGCTTGACGACATCCTTCACCCAGCAGCCGCAGTTAATGTCGATGAAGTCCGGATTTGCCGACTCGGCAATCCGTGCCGACTCGGCCATCGCCTCCTCGCGACTGCCGAAGATCTGGATCGACACCGGACGTTCGTCCTCGTAGATCTTCAGCTTCTGCATCGATTTCCGGGCGTCCCGGATCAGTCCCTCACTGGAAATAAATTCCGTGTAGACGATATCGGCCCCGAGTCTGTGGCAGACCCTGCGAAACGGCGGATCGGTCACATCTTCCATCGGTGCGAGAAGGATACCGTTCTCGACTTCTACATGTCCAATCTTCAATGTCGGCATAATCGGCAAAGATAGGGGAGAGCAGGAGCTCTATCCCGCAACAATTCATTCGATGGTTTCCGGAAAAAACGGTCTCACTGGACGGGAGAGGTGGGGGGATGTTGTTTTGAGTCGGAAGTCAGGGATGAGCTATCAGCAGTCAGGCATGAGTTATCAGCAGTCAGCTATGAGCTATCAGCGGTGAGCTATGAGCTATTAGTGGTGAGCTGTGAGCTATCAGTGGTGAGCTGTGATCATTCAGTTGTTTGCCTTGAATTGAGATGTTCGACAACTTTTGTGCATCGAAAATTTCAGCGAGAGGTGTGAGGGGCGGATATGAACTGCCGGTTTGGACACTCGACAATCGTCGTTCGCAAATCGACAATTCCACCTATCGGCTTTCAGATGCGAGCCTGTGATATACCGGAGCCCCCGACTCTTAACCCCCGACTTCCAACTACCCTACGGCACCACAATCCGCTTCCGCAACAACAATTCCGACTCGTCGGCAATCACCTCGACGAAGTAGCTTCCCGGCAGTGTGCGGCGTCCGTTGGAATCGGTGAAATCCCATTCGAGTCGGTACTCTCCCGGTTTCTGCGAGCCGTCCACCAGTGTGGTGACCGGCAGAGCACTCTGTGTGTAGATGGTGACGGTGATCTTGCGGGTTCTCAGGAGCGTGTAGGAGAAGCGGGGGGAGACGTCTTCGGTCAGACCGAGAGCCTGGCCGAGGGAGCTGAGGGGGATGCTGACAACCGGAATGCGGGTGACGTCCTGCGGATAGATCCACTCCTGATCCTGCGCTGCGGCGATCATCTCCTCACGCCGCATTTTGTCGGCCTGTGTCGGTTGCCATTCGGAAGGATCAAGCCGCAGATTCGCGGCAACGATTGCCGCACGGGAATTTTCCATGCTGTCGATCAACGCCCGAAGCCGGATCGAATCCCGGCGGACCGCGTCGGTCAGACGGATGGTGAAGCGGACCATCTTGCCGTCGAAGTAGATGCTGTCGATCCAGGGGGAACCCGAACCGCCGGTACCGCTCCCGGTGGCTCCGTCTCCGGTGAAGCCGTTTCCATCCGGCGGAACAAGTATTGCGGTGCTGTCCTCCCCGGTCTGCTCACCCGTTTCACCACCGGTCTGGGCGTGAAGGGATGAGCCGGCAAGGATAAAACCCGTCAGGCAAAGAGAAAGAAAAAATCGCAGGCTGTTCATCTGAATCGACACAAGGCGGCTACCGGTTTTGTGAACATCACGGAGAATATAATGCGATCCGGCCGGAACTGTTACTCCGGTGAGAGAACTTCTTCGTTCTCGGCTTCGTTTCCAACAGGTTCATTCTCGGTCGGAGCAATATCGGAAGCAGAGATTTCCGGTTCGGTTGCGCTCCCCTCTGCCGATCTTCCGAGGACTGTCTCTTCCGTACCGTCGGGCGTTTCCCCTTCAGGTATCTTTTTTTTCTCTTCTTTCTTCTCTTCGGGTTTCTTCTCTTCGGGCGCGGGCTTGCTCGCTCGCGCGGTGACTTCCGGCTCGATGCAATGCTGCACGAACTCGCCGAGCTTCTTGATCTCGGTGAGCTCGCGATCCTTCGGATCCGTC
>CAMLOB010000175.1 GCA_946481475.1 uncultured Chlorobiota bacterium
AGAAGAAAAAGATCGGGCAATGTTCCGGAAATCCCGTTCCGAATGTCTGACCGATATCATGGTTGCAGAGATCGGCTCCCGATAACTTTGCATGTACGGGGATGTTCCTGCGCCGACCTGCACAGGCGCTGGTTTCGAGCGAAGGGGGTGAAGCCGTCGCCGTTTCGATCTATTCCCGCATTCGTCTACACACAACTATCCGTCGATGACGGAGGAACCGACAATGGTACATCGGGAAGTTACCGTCTCCGGCTTGTCGAACCGGGGAAACCGAAGCAGGACATCCCTCTTTGTCCGTATTCTGAACATGCTTGCACTCCTTGCCGTCGCCTTTACCAGCGGCGGCTGTCCGGAGGAGACCGTGGGGCCGGAGCCGGATGAGTTCGAATATCATGAGTACGCAATCGATTCGGTGACCGCACAGATCGGACCGGGCGGAGGGACGATCACGATGCCGGACGGCGGTGGGGTGATCTTTCAGGAAGGGGCGGTCTCGTCGAACAGGACGATTACCGTCAGGCGACTCGGGGGGGACCGGTATTTCGACGCGCCGAACCGGTGGATCTACGACATCGAAGGGGCCGACGGCGTGCGGATGGAGATCCGGTTTGTGACGCTGCCGGGACGGACCGTCGAGCAGATCGGTGTGCTTCTCTACAACCATGAAACGTTCGAATCGCAGGAACTGCCTTTCTCCTACGATCCGTCGAGCGGCGAGATCAATGTGATTGTTCCGGCGCAGCGGACGGTAAGCGTCGACAATCCGGCCTCCAAACGGGCGGAGTGGACCGGCACCCGGGTTGCAGCCGAGGTGGACGAACTGATCACGCCGGAATCGGAACTGGTACGGCTTCCGGTCCCCTACTATATGCAGGATTCCAGAACCTGCTGGGCGACGACCACGAAGATGCTCTCGGAGGCCTACAACTGGTCGCAGGCCGACCAGCATCCGATTCCGAAATTCCTGAAGGATCTGAGCACCGATCACGTGACCGGCATCAACCACGTCAAATACTGGTATCAGCTTCCCGGTCTGGTCGGTCGCGTAACCGGACAGAAGACCGAGGCCCGCTGGTACTGGCGTTCGGCTCCGGCCAGGATGCAGCTCGTCAAACTTCTCGACGACGGCATTCCGGTCTCGATGGCCTTGAATTTGCCGGATCACTCGATTCTCGTCATCGGCTACAAAAAGACAACGGGAACGTCCGGTCAGACCGACTACGAGTTCTTGATCCACGATCCGGAGGATGCCTCCCACATGAACGAATGGCAGAAGTGGAGCTGGTTCGAGGCCCGCAAGCCGACCCGCTACAGTTTCCAGCTTGTATGGGCCGTGCAGCCTCCTCCCGCCGACCGTCCGTTGCAGACCGTCGGCTTTCCGATGGGGGGCATCGGTTCGGTTCAGCTTCAGCAGGTGACGCGGGATTGTGACGGTGAGGAGAAGACGAGAATCAACGGACAGATCGGTTACGCCAACACCGCATCGAACGGGTACGAGTGGAAGGATATTGGTGGAAAATCGGTATCGGTGGTGTCGGGGACCACGACGCATCTGGCCCTGAAACTTCCTCTCTGGAATGCCGAGCAGGGGAATAACGCTCTGGTACAGCTTGTCCTGAAGGTGGGGCGGCAGGGAGCATCCTCCTATCTCCATAACAAGACCTACACTCTGACGCTTCCCGGCACAAGCACAACCTATACGTTCGAGGAATCGGTGCCGTTAAGAGAGGTGCGGAGCAAGACCGATAACTCGACCTATGATGTGACCGTGGAACTGTGGGAAGGGGGACGCAAGATCGACGGCTACGCTTTCAGCTTCGTGATCGGTCCGCTCGTCCCGACGATCTACGAAATCTCCCCCTGTTCGGGTCCGATCGGCACGCAGGTGACGATAACGGGAAGCGGATTCGGCGGGACGAAAGAGAGCGGTTCATACGTCGGCTTCGATGACAAGCCGGCAACGGTCTATCAGCTCTGGAGCGATACGATGATTATTGCCACGGTTCCGGTCGGTGCCTCGACCGGTGATGTGACCGTCTTTGCCGGAGGGGCGAAGAGTAATGGACTTCTCTTTGAAGTGAGCGAAGAGGCGCAGACCTACACGTTCCGTCCGTACAAGTTCAAGGGATATCCGTTTGAATACGGCGACACACTGATCTGCACCGGATCGATCTCCGCCTCCTCGATGGTGATTGATGAAGATAATCCCGGCATCTACTGGCAGACGATCGGCTTCACGGTCACCGGGTCGCTTCCGATTTCGGTTCGCGTGAAGAGGAATATCAAGGGACTCGACTACACGCTCGAGTTCCCGATAGACGACACGACGGTCCGGAAGGAGATCTACAAACTTCAGAGCTACGTGCTGAAATATGCCGATCCCAGTCCGGTCGGTCAGGAGTTCGTCTCGACCGACGGAACATTCGACATCACGCTGACCGCCGCCAACACGGTTGCGATTGCCGGCGGCATCCGGACGTTTGCCGCCTTTGTTGATGCCCGCTACACGGTCACCGCGGAATACTGGGTGCGGGGAGAGCTGAATTCTTCCAGCACACAGACCGAGGACTGGAGCAGTCTCTACCTGCTTGGGTACATCTACGAGTAAAAAAACGGGGAAGAAGGATAAAAGGACAGGGGGATGCGGGTAACCGTATCCCCCCGTTGGTACCGGAGGGGGAGGACCGGAGACGAATCTTCCTGTTTTTTACCGGAAACGCTTTCGGCTCTCCCCCTTGTTTCAATCCGTTCCCCCCGGCGGTTGCGATTCGTTCTTCCGTTGCACACCTGCCCCTGCTGTCCTATCTTTGTAGTCCTTTGCCCGATTTGAAGTATTCCCTCTCATCGCTCCCGAGCCGACAACCACCCCTGCGGGAGGGTTGCGCCGCAAGGGGAGGGTGAAGAAGACGAACCGGATGGACAACGATAGATATGTTCGAGAATCTCAGCGAAAAACTTGATGCAGCCCTGAAAACGCTGACCGGGGTGAAAAAACTGACCGAAGAGAACGTCACCGACGCTCTTCGGGAGGTTCGTCGCGCTCTGCTTGATGCCGACGTGAATTTCCAGACCGTCAAGTCCTTTGTCGAGGACGTCCGCCGCAAGGCGCTTGGTCAGGAAGTCGTCGGCGACGTGACGCCCGGCCAGTTGATGGTCAAGATCATCCACGACGAGCTCGTGGAATTGATGGGGGGAGAGCACAAGGGGATCCGGACGGCACCGGCCGGACCGACGATCATCATGATGGTCGGTCTGCAGGGATCGGGAAAAACCACCCATTCGGCAAAGCTTGCGAACCACTTCAAGTCGAAAGGTGAGCGTCCGATGCTCGTTGCCGCCGACGTCTATCGTCCGGCCGCTATCGATCAGTTGAAGACGCTCGGTGAGGGACTCGGCGTGCCGGTCTTCTCGCTGCCGGGGGAGAACCCGGTGCAGATCGCCGAGAAGGCGGTCTTCGAGGCGAAGCGGACCGGTCGCAACGTAGTGATCGTCGATACGGCCGGTCGTCTGACGATCGACGAGGAGATGATGACCGAGGTGGCGGACATCAAGAAGGCTGTTCGGCCGGACGAGATCCTCTTCGTTGTCGACGCGATGATCGGTCAGGACGCGGTCACCACTGCAAAGGCCTTCCACGATCGGCTCAGCTTCGACGGCGTGATCCTGACGAAGCTGGACGGCGACACGCGAGGGGGTGCGGCCCTCTCGATCCGTGCAGTAGTGAAGACGCCGATCAAGTTTATCGGCACCGGCGAGAAGATGGAGGCGCTTGAGCCGTTCTATCCGGAACGGATGGCTTCCCGGATTCTCGGTATGGGTGACGTGGTCTCGCTGGTGGAGAAGGCCCAGGAGCAGTTCAGCGAGGAGCAGGCCGCAAAGCTTGAGGAGAAGCTGAAGAAGAACCAGTTTACGCTGGAGGACTTCTATCAGCAGATCCAGACGATCAAGAAAATGGGATCGGTTCGCGATCTTCTCGGCATGCTCCCCGGAATGGACAAGCAGTTGAAGGGGGTCAGCATCGACGATAACGCCTTCAAGCAGGTCGAGGCGATCATTCTTTCGATGACGAAGGAGGAGCGGCATCGCCCCGATATCATCAACGGGAGTCGTCGCAAGCGAATCGCCGGCGGTTCCGGAACAAAAGTACAGGACGTCAACAGACTTCTTCGCCAGTTCGACCAGATGCGCCGGACGATGAAGAAGTTGACGAAGGGGAACGTGAAGGAGGCCATGAAGGGAATGGGATTGCCGTCGATGCCGGGAGCGGGATTGATGGGGAGAAGGAAGTAGGGGCGCTTCAACAGGTATAGAACAACAGTGGTTGGCAGAGCTTGGCTCCCGGAACGACGTGGAATGAGAATTCCCGGAATCAAGCTCTGAAAACCAAGAATTATCGATACTATCATACAACAACAATTCAACAATTCCTGAATCATGGTCAAACTTCGTTTGAGAAGAAGAGGGCGGAAGCGTTTGCCGGTCTATGACATCGTTGCCGCCGACAGCCGCAGTCCGCGCGACGGACGCTACATCGAGAAGGTGGGGCAGTACAATCCGCTGGTAACCTCCGGCGCAACGATGCTCGATCGCGAGCGCGTCACGCACTGGTTGAAGACCGGCGCACAGCCGACCGACACGGTGCGGAACATCCTGAGCCGTGAGGGTATCCTCCTGGCAATGCAGATGGAGAGCAAGGGGATTGCCTCCGAGGAGATCGCCGCAGCGGTCGACGCACACGTGATGCGCCATCGTAATCGCGAGACGGTGAAGGCGAACACGCGCAAGGTAGCCGCTGAAGCTCCGGCTGAAGAGGTTGCAGCGGAGGCGCCGGCAGAGATCGAGGCAACCGCACCGGTCGAAGAGGCAGCCGCTGAAGCGCCGGCAGAGACCGAGGCAACCGCACCGGTTGAAGAGGCCGCACCGGCTGCTGAAGCTGTTGCAGAGACTGCACCGGCTGAGGAGACGCCGGCTGCTGAAACTGCCGAGGCCGCACCGGCTGAGGAGACACCGGCTGCCGAAGCATCGGCTCCGGCTGCGGAGTCCAACGAGGAAGAGAAGCAGGGCGAATAACACGGAACTCCTCCGCGGGGTGCGCGGAGGCTCGCAAGGGGCTATCGATGCCCCTTGTCTCGTTATGGCTGATCCATCGCTCATACGACTCGGTCTGCTGAGCAGACCGCACGGAGTGGAAGGGGGGATGCGATGTCGGCTCGACCAGCAGAGCGTTCCGGTTATCGACACGCCCTGCCCGGTCAGGATCGGCTACTCGCTCTCCTTCACGCGCCTGTATGAACTGGTGCGGTGCGAACCGGGCAGAGAAGGGGAACTTGTCTGCTTCTTTGCCGGAGTCGATCAGAGAGAAGGGACCGACTCCCTGCGGGATCAGGCCCTCTTCATCGACCCGTCGCTTCTTCGCTACGGCGAGTTGTGGAGCGATCCGGGACTGCTCGGGTACGTGATCAGGGATGAGGAGGGGAAGGAACTCGGCAGACTTGCCGGCATGATCGATGCTCTGGCTCACGTGGTCTGGAGAATCGAGGAGGGGGAGCGGGAGTGGCTTCTTCCGGCAATCGAGGAGTTCGTTCTGGATATTGATGAAGAGCGAAAGGAAATTCTGGTCCGGCTGATTCCCGGTCTCCGGGACGACGAAGCGGAGGAGGTGCCGAATGGCTGAGCCGCTGATTCGGATCGACATCATCAGTGCCGTGCCGCAGACGTTCGGGAGCGTTCTCGGGGCATCGATTCTGAAGCGGGCGCAGGAGGCCGGACTGGCCGAAGTGGTCGTCCACAACCTGCACGACTACGGACTCGGTCGCTACAAACAGGTGGACGATGCCCCGTGCGGCGGGGGGGCCGGGATGATCCTGAAGCCCGAACCGCTCTTCACCTGCATTGAACATTTGATGGAGGAGCGATCCTACGACGAGGTCCTCTTTCCCACACCCGACGGGGCGATCTTCACGCAGAGCACGGCCAACGAGCTGTCGCTGAAGAGAAACCTGATAATCATCTGCGGACATTATCGCGGAGTCGATCAGCGGGTGCGCGACCGGTTGGTGACGCGGGAGATCTCGATCGGGGATTACGTTCTGACCGGCGGAGAGCTGCCGGCTCTGGTAATTACCGATGCCGTCGTCCGGTTGTTGCCCGGAGCCATCGGCGACAGCGAGTCGGCTCTCGGGGATTCGTTCCAGACCGGACTGCTCGACTCACCCTGGTATACGAAACCGGCCGAGTACCGGGGGATGAAGGTGCCGGATGTTCTCCTGAGCGGAGACCACGCAAAAGTTGCCGCCTGGCGGGAAGAGCAGGCGTTTGAAAAGACAAGGATGAGAAGACCCGATCTTCTTGACGAACCCGATGAATAGCCGAGAATGTCGGCATGTGAAAGGAACAGCAGGAAATTGAACGAAGGTATGGAACAACGTATGAAACGGTTTCTTCCGGCGATTGCATTTGCAGTGTCGGCTCTGGGAGGGATCATCTTTCCGGCACAGAACGGTGCGGCCCAGAAAATCGATACGGTCGACGCATCGGGGTATTTCGTTTTCGGCAAGAATGAGACCATCGCCTGGGTCTACGGAATCGGAGACAAGTCGTTCATCGACTTCTTTCAATCAACTCCGGTAGAGATCAACGGAAAAACCTATATCCCCCGCATCCGCCGGTATTCAACCGGCGGGATGGACACGACGTACTACCGTCAGGGCAAAGAGGGGGTGCATCATCTGAATGCCGCCGCACTGACGAAGGGAGAATCGTTGACGATGCCGAGCCGGGTCCACGTCGGGCAGAAATGGTTCGAGGCCGACAGCAGTTGGTCCTACACGGTCACCAGCACGACGGCACAGCTCGACACGCTCGGAGATCTGATCGTGATCCGGGCGATGCAGGTCAAAGGGGACGCGGCGCAGATCGGGAGGACATACGACACATATTATGCGAAGGGGATCGGCATGATTGCCGGTATGGTTGAGGGGAAGATTCTGGTCTACCTGAAGGAGATCAAAGCACCACCGGTCGAGATCTCCGAACCTGAAAAGAAATAGAAGAACAATATCAGCATACAGTCATAGACAGCCCAGGCCGCAAGGCCGAAGCAGGAGGAACTACAATGAACGCAATTGACAACCTGACTCAACAGGTGATTGAACGGACGAAGGATAGCCGCGCTTCCCGCAACAACGGGGAGAACGTGGAGATTCCGAACTTCCGTCCGGGTGACGTGATCAGCATTGCCGTCCGCGTCATCGAGGGTGGAAAGGAGCGTATCCAGAACTTCGAGGGGATCGTCCTGTCGCGTCGCGGAGGCGGCGTCAGCGAGACTTTTACCGTCCGCAAGGTATCGAACGGCGTCGGTGTGGAGCGCGTTTTTCCGGTCCACTCGCCGATTATCCAGAACATCCGGATCGTCCGCGAAGGACGGGTCCGCCGCGCC
>CAMLOB010000176.1 GCA_946481475.1 uncultured Chlorobiota bacterium
TTCTCTTTCGCCCGTTTCCCTCCGTTCCATTCCGGCAGGAACGAAGCTTGTTCTTCCCTCGCCGAACGGCTCCACGCTGACGACGCTTGCGGCGGATCGGACTGACAGAGTGATCGCCGCCTCCCTGCGGAACGCTGCGGCGGTTGCCGAGGTGCTGGTTGAGTCGGGGGGGACGATCGGAGTGATCCCGGCCGGTGAGCGCTGGCCGGACGGGAGCCTGCGTCCGGCACTGGAAGACTGGATCGGTGCCGGTGCCCTGATCTCTCTCCTCGGTGAGGGTTTTTCTCCCGAAGCCGAAGCCGCTGCAGTCACGTTTGCCGGACTTTGCAACCGACTGAAAGAAACGCTGCTGAACTGTTCCTCCGGACGTGAACTCATCGCACGAGGCTTTGCCGAAGATGTACAAATTGCAGCGGAACTGAATACAAGCCGGGCCGTCCCTATTTTCCGGAACGGGAGGTATGAGGATTGGTCGGGAGACAGGAGTCGAGAGTCGGAGGTCGAGAGTCAATAGTCGGTTGGAGTTGAGGTTGGTATAGTTCAATAGTTAAATGGTGGATCTTGCTGGGCAGTCTTGCGATTCCGCACTTGTGCACTCCTGTATCCAGTACTCATGTCCCCCTGCACTCATGGTTCCCTCGCACTCATATACCCCCATACACTCATAAACTCAAATAGCGATGACCCGAGACAACATTCTGCACACGCTCCGATCCGCCCTCGAACCTCTCGACTACGTCGATGCGTTGTGGGAGGGGGGAGCCGCCGCCTTTGATCGCGTTGACGCCTGGTCCGATATCGACGCGCAGGTGATCTGCGACGACGAGCGGGTGGAGGATGTCTTCACCGCCGTCGAGGAAGCCTTTGCCGATCCCGGCATCGACATCCGTTTCCGTCTCCCGGAACCGACCTGGCACGGACATTCCCAGGCCTTCTATCGTCTGGCCGACACCAGTCCCTTCCTGATGCTCGACTTCGTTGTGATGAAGCGAAGCGGTACCGGACGCATGCGGGAGAAGGAGACGCACGGAGATGCGGTGATCCATTTCGACAAGAAGAATCATCTGACCGATGAGCATATCGATGCTGAAGAGATGGCGGAACGACTGAAGAACCGCGTGGAGATGATGCGCCGGACGTTCGATCTCTTCCAGCCTCTGGTGCTGAAGGAGATCCATCGCAGGAACAGCGTCGAGGCTCTGCAGTTCTACCACGGCCAGACGCTGCGACCGCTGGTGGAGCTTCTCCGGATCAGATATGCACCGGCCCGCTACAACTTCCACACCCGTTATCTCTACTACGATCTGCCGCAACCTATGGTCGAACGACTGGAATCCCTTTTCTTTGTGCGTGACCCCGGGGATCTTGAGCGAAAGTTCAACGAGGCCGGGGCCTGGTTCCGGGACGTTCTCACGGAGATCGGACCGGAGGATATTGAGAAGGGGTTGAGAGGGGAACAACACGATTAGAATCGGGAAAGAACACGCAATCCATCGCCGCGGACGCAAAGAAGCCGGGGAAACCCATCTCCTCTTCTTTGCGGCTTAGCCCTTTGCTCCGCCACGGCGGATTGTGTGATGCCTTTTTGTGGTAGACAAGAGTAAACTATGAACGCCCACTACTGGATAAAACAACTCGATCTGACCGAACATCCCGAGGGGGGATACTTCCGGGAAGTCTACCGTTCCGAGCATCGTATCGCGGCCGATGCCCTCCCCGAAGGCTTTGACGAAGACCACCGGCTGGCCACCTCGATTTACTTTCTGCTCACTGCAGATCGTCCTTCGCGACTCCACCGCCTTCATGCCGATGAACTCTGGCATTTCCACACCGGTTCTTCCGTGACGCTTCATCTGCTGGAGGAAGGAGGCCGGTATCGGCAACTGAAACTCGGGACCGATCCCGGGTCCGGCGAATCCTTCCAGCAGATTGTCCCGGCCGGGACCTGGTTCGGCGCAACGGTAGAGGAGCCGGGAGGCTTCGGACTCGTCGGCTGCACCGTCTTTCCCGGCTTCGAGTTCAGCGATTTCGAACTTGGAGACCGCTCGGAACTCCTGCGTACGTTTCCCGCGCACAACACACTCATTGAACGTCTTACCGCACCGGAACAAACATGAATGATACGTTCGGAACAGACTTCCTTCCCCAGGCCGTTCGCGAGTTCCGTCGCCTGAAATCCCTTGCCGACAAGGGAATGAAACAGGTCGATCCGGAACATTTCTTTGCCCGTTCCGACGACGAATCGAACAGCCTTGCGATTCTGGTGAAGCACATGGCCGGCAATCTCCGCTCACGCTGGACCGATTTCCTGACGTCCGACGGCGAGAAGCCGGATCGTCACCGGGATACGGAGTTCGAGTTGGGGGATGAGGACACGAGGGAGAGACTGATGGCCGACTGGGAGAACGCATGGAATATTCTCTTCGATACGCTTGAAGGGCTGGAGGCGGATGATCTGACCCGGACGATCACGATCCGGGGTGAGGGACATGCGGTCTGGCAGGCCATCCTTCGGCAGATGACCCACTACGCCTATCATGTCGGACAGATCGTGATGCTGGCAAAGGAATTGCGTGCGGGGGAGTGGCAATCGCTGAGCATACCGCGAGGGGAATCCGAAGAGTTCCGGAAGAATCCGCAGGACTACCTGCGTTCACAGTAATGAAGTGGAGCATTTATGTCAGTCGCAGATCATCTCGAACATCTGGTCGTCGAAATCGAGGATTCCCTTGGTCGGCTTTCCGATAAAAAGACAGCGGACGTTCGGGAGTTGCGCAAAGCCTTTTCCGCGCAGTTGAAGTCTGCTTCCGGTAGATCGATACTTGAACTTGCCGATCTCCTTGTCGAACAATCCCTTCTCCGGAATGATTTTCATCTTCGCTTCATCGCCTGCGAGCTTGTCCGTTTCCACGCCGACGCCCTCTCTTCTCTGAACGAAGAGATTGTTGAAAGGCTGGCGCGGGGAATGAGCAGGTGGGAGGATGTCGATACGTTCTGCACGCTTGTTGCCGGACAGGGATGGCGTCGCGGAAAGATTTCCGATGGGTTCATTGCCGGGTGGACCGCATCGCCCGATCGCTGGCTTCGCCGCTCGGCACTGGTGGCCACAATTCCGCTGAACAACCGGACGCAGGGGGGAACGGGAGATCCGGAACGGACGCTGAATGTGTGTCGGTTGCTTGTTGATGATCGTGATGACATGGTGGTCAAGGGAATGTCCTGGGCGTTGAGAGAGCTGGCGAAGCGGGATCCGGAACCGGTCCGGATGTTCCTTGACGAAATGGGGGAACGTCCGGCTCCCCGCATACGCCGTGAGGTGCGCGCCAAGCTGGAGACGGGACTGAAGAATCCGAAAGGATAGAGTTGCATATCGCACAATCCTTTGTAGATTCCGAACCGATAATTCCTCACACAAAACCGACGGATATGGAAGAGCTGATCAGAAAAGTTTCGGATAAAGTGGGCATCACGGCCGAGCAGGCCAAAGAGGCCGTGGAGACGGTGATGGACTTTGTGAAAGAGAAGTTCCCCGATGTGGGAGAAAAGGTCAAGGGTTTCGTTTCCGGTCTGGACAAGGACGGTGACGGACTCGACATGGGAGATATGAAGAACGCCGTTTCCGGCCTGTTCGGAAAGAAGGAGGGGGAAGGAGCGTAAGCCGATCACGATATATCAATGCGGGGATGGAGTTCCCATCCCCGCTCTCTATCTATCCTACATTATCAGCCATGACGCCCGAAGAACGAAGAGAACACATCGAGGCGATCCGTGTGCTCCCCGATCTGCTGGAAGAGGCCGTCGCCGGCATTCCTCACGATCAACTCGATCTCTCCTACCGTGAAGGAGGATGGACGCGGCGCCAGGTAATCCACCACATCGCCGATTCCCATCTGAACGGCTATACCCGCATGAAGCTGACGCTGACCGAGGACCGTCCGATGCTGAAGCCCTACAATCAGGATGCCTGGGCTGCGCTTGCGGATTCCACAAGTCCGCTGGAGCCGACGCTGGCATTGATTCGCGGTCTGCACGGTCGCTGGGTCGTCTTCCTTGAACATGTGAGGGAAGAAGAGTGGGGGCGCATCGCCGACCATCCCGAAGACGGAGACCTGACGCTTGAAGAACTTCTGCATATCTACGCGTGGCATGGTCGCCATCACATAAAGCAGATCATGCCGGACATCGGATAGAGATGCCGATCATCCCTGCAACATCATTCCACGCACTACTTTCAGTTCCAGCCACGTGACGTTCCCCTCGCCGATTTCGTCCATTGCCGGACGAAGATAGTCCGTTCCATGTTTGCGAAACGCCTCCCGAATCCGCTCGGCTTTCTCATCCGGCACGATCCGGTCGATTTCCCGGATCATCCCGTGGAGCACGGCGTGGGTGATATGCTCCTCGATCGTCTTCAGCGTCATCTCCCGTTCTTCGGCAATCGCTTCGGGCGACATGCCCCGATTGAACATCGCGCCGGTGATCTCCGCACTTTCGGAGAGTTCGTCGGGGAGGTGTCTTCTGTCGGGAGGGCTTCCGTTTACCGTCTCATCTGCTCTCTGAATCTGTTTGATCCCCGGATGTTCCTCCACAAACTTTCCGATCACTTCCAGAAACGCCTCTCCGTATCGTTGCGCTTTCACCTCGCCGACACCGGTGATGTGGAGCAGCTCTCCATAGTCTCCCGGCATTCGGGCGGCCATCTCCAGCAGGGTTTTGTCGCCGAAGATGACGTACGGGGGGACGTTTTGCCGGTCGGCCATTCGTTTTCGGAGGGAGCGGAGTTGATCGAAAAGGAGGCGATGTTCATCCGGAAGAACTTCCGTCTTTCCTCTCTTCTCCCGCTTCCGTTCCGGACGTCGCGTCCGTTGCAGCATCACCTTCCGTTCGTTCCTGAGGACTTCCCAGCCTGTCTCCGTCACGGCCAGCGTATTGAAGTTCTCCACCCGCTGGCGGAGATAGCCTTCGGAGACCAGGGCGCTCGCAAGCCATCGCCATTCCGTGGCCGGATGGTCTTTCCCGACACCCCAGGTAGGGAGGAGATGGTGGCGGTTGCCGATAACCTTCGTCGCTTCGGATCCCCGCAACACGTCGATCGTGTAGGCGATGCCGAAGCTCTCCCTGAGCCGAACAACGCAGGAGAGAAGTTTCTGCGTCATCGTCGTCACGTCAATGATTTCGGAGAGGGCCGGGTTCAGACAGTTGTCGCATGCGCCGCAGTTCTCCTTCGGATACTCCTCACCGAAATGCTTCAGGAGCACCTTCCTCCTGCACTTCCCCGACTCGGCATAGGTGGTGATCTCATCGAGACTTGCCAGGGCGACGGCCCGTTCCTGCGGATCTGCGATTTCGGTGATGAAGTGGAGGACCTTGCTCCGGTCGCCGCTGCTGTAGAGGAGAACGCAGTCGGAGGGGAGTCCGTCGCGACCGGCCCGGCCGATCTCCTGATAGTAGCTCATCATGTTCTTCGGCAGGTTATAGTGGATCACGTACCGGACATTCGATTTATCGATCCCCATACCGAAGGCAATGGTTGCGCAGATGATATCCACCTCATCCCGCTCGAACATCTCCTGATGTCTGGTCCGCCTGCCGGCGTCCAGTCCGGCATGATAGGGGAGGGCGCGATATCCCCGTCGTTCAAGTCGTTCGGCCAGCGTCTCGGTCCCGGCGCGACTCATGCAGTAGATGATGCCCGATTCTCCGGGAAAACGATCGACGACCTCGAAGATCTGGCTGACCCCGCTCTTGTGCTGCACGCCGATGTTCAGATTCGGTCGGTCGAAGCTTGCGATGTAGACCCTGGCATTCTCGCCCAGCCGAAGCTGTTCCAGAACATCGGTCCGGACCCGTTGGTTTGCCGTGGCGGTCATGGCGATGACCGGCACATCGGGATAGCGTTCCCTGAGTGTCGAGAGGTTCCGGTAATCGACCCGGAAGTCGTGTCCCCACTCGCTGATGCAGTGGGCCTCATCGACGGCGAAGAGGGAGAGATTTGCGCTGTCGAGAAGGTCGAGCGTAGCCGGGAGGAGGAGACGTTCCGGGGCGAGGTAGAGGAGTTTGATCTCCCCGGTCAGCGCCTGCCGTTTCCTGCGTTCCACCTCGCCGTAATCGAGCGTGCTGTTGATGAACGTCGCCGGAACGCCGGCCGCCTGGAGGGCGTCCACCTGATCCTTCATCAGAGCGATAAGTGGCGAGACGACGACGGTAAGTCCCGGAAGGAGAAGGGCCGGCAGTTGGTAGCAGAGAGATTTTCCTCCGCCGGTCGGCATCAGGACAAAGGAGTTCTCACCGGCAAGAACGCCGGAGACGATCTCCTCCTGCAGAGGCCGGAACTCGGAGAACCCGAAATAACGCTGAAGTGTCGCGCGAAGATTATCCATGGTCGTTATGAGGTTTGATGGGTGATGGTGTTGTGATGGGAGAAGATACGATGTGGGAAGATGCGGGGCAACGGCCCCGGATTTCATCCGGGGGTACGGACTGTCATCCGCCTGCGGCGGATTTGTTCGGGGTTGGCGATATGGTGGCGGGGGGCTGGAGCCCCGGGTTTCACCCGGGGGTACGGGATGTCATCCGCCTGCGGCGGATTCGTTCGGGGATGGGGATGGATATGAGGGGCGGGGGAGGCTGGGGCCCGGATTCCATCCGGGGTTACGTAGGTATCATCCGCCTGCGGGGGATTCTCTCGGGGAGGGCGTGCAACGCCTCCGAATCCGCCGCAGGCGGATGATATTCCGTAGGGTCGCTGAATCCGCCTGCGTCGGGTGATTTCTGTGGGGGCGCGCTTTTGTACAACAACATTTCCCTATTTTTGCCATTCGACTCAACATCACCATCCATCACCAAATCACCGGAGTCACCTATGCCTCGTTCCTACACCAGTCTTTACTACCACCTGGTTTTCGGTACCAAGCGGAGATATCCCCTGATCAGGGAGGAAGACGAGCCGATGCTCTATGGCTATATCGGCGGCATTCTGCGGAATCTCGAAGGGAAACTTCTTGCCGGAGGGGGAACCTGCGATCACGTTCATCTGCTGGTCAGTCTGTCGCAGAAACACGCCCTGATGGATGTCGTGCGGACCATCAAGGCGAACTCCTCACGCTGGTTCCACCAGACGATCGGACGGCCCGGCTTCCGCTGGCAGAACGGATACGGCGCCTTCTCCGTCAGCAAGTCGGGTGTCGAGCCGGTCAAACAGTATATCGCCCGACAGAAGATTCATCATCGGGTTGAGAGCTATGAACTGGAGCTGGTTCGCTTTTTCGAGAAACATGGGATACCGTATGATGTGCGGGATATTCTGCGATGAATACGCGCCGGGCGACGGGCTTACGCCCGGCGCTACGGGGTGTTATCCGCCGCAGGCGGATGACATTGAGTAAGGCCGGGCGTGAGCCCGGCCACTGAGGGAGCCCGGCCACT
>CAMLOB010000177.1 GCA_946481475.1 uncultured Chlorobiota bacterium
AAGGTCGACATAGTAGGGGGGATTCCAGGGCATCAGTGCCGAGGGAATGTGCTCGAAGCCTTTGATGAGCAGACCGACCTCATCGTTGGTCGAGGGGGAGACCGGACCGCGAACGGTGTCCATGCCCCGCTCGCGCAACCAGTCGGTGGCGGCGTTCAGCAGGGCGTTGGCAACATTCTGATCGTTCACCGATTCGAAGAAACCGAAGAAGCCGAGCCGGTCGTTGTAGGTTTGGTTATGCGTGTGGTTCACGATTGCGGCGATGCGCCCCACCGACTCCCCTTCGCGTTCGGCAAGGAAGAGCTTGATCTCGGCATGTTTGTAGAACGGATTCTTTGCCGTGTCGATCAGCCGCATCCGGTCCATCTCGATCGGCGCAATCCAGTTCTTCTCTCCGTCGTGGAGACGCCAGACCATGCGGACAAATTCCTTGTTCCCTTTGCGTCCGGAGACCTCGCGAATGGCAATGTCTCCCTCCACCGGCAACGGTCCGCTCGGGAAAGCCCCCTCTTCGATCTCCCGCATCTCCTCGGCCGCTGCCGCCCCGGCATCCCTGTCGAGCAGACCCATCTGCGTTCCGATGTCCTCGAACAGGTGAAGGATCTTGTCCAGATGTTCCTTCTCGTGCGTGGCCATCACCGAACAGCGCATCATCTGATAGCCCTGCATCACGCCGGGAGTGATAAAGGCGTTGACGAAGACCCCTGCGTCGAAGAGGCGCCGCCAGAAGATGAAGGCGAGCGTATCGTCGCCGACGATCACCGGGATAACGCCGGTGATCCCGTCGATCACCTTGTATCCCATCTCCTTGAACCCGTTCCGCAGATAGTCGGCGTTCGACTTCAGCCGCTCGAGCCGTTGCGGTTCTTCCCGGATGATCTTCAGCGCTTCAATCGCCGAGGCGACCGAGGCCGGAGTGGGGGAAGCTGAGAAGATGAGGGCCGGAGAAGTATGCTTGATATAGTTGATCACCCGCTCGTCGCCGACGACCCATCCGCCGAGCGAGGCGAGCGACTTGGAGAAGGTTCCCATCGTCAGATCGGTCTCTTCCTCCAGACCGAAGTAGCTGGCGGTCCCCCGTCCCCCCTTGCCGATCACCCCGAGCGCGTGGGCATCGTCGACCATCAGGCGCGCACCGTACTTCTTTGCGATCTCGGTCAGGCGGGGAAGATCGACGATGGTGCCGGTAGTCGAGAAGACGCCGTCGGTGACGATCAACTTTCCGGCATCCTCCGGCAACTTGGAAATGCGCCGCTCCAGATCGTCCATGTCTCCATGTTTGTAGCGGACGACCTCACCGAACGCCCCCTTGGCCATCAGATTGGCCGCAACGATACAGGCATGATTGTCCCGGTCGGAGATAACGTAGTCGCCACGACCGACAAGAGAAGGGATAACGCCCTGGGCGGTCTGATACCCGGTGGAGAAGAGAAGACAGGCCTCCTTCCCCATGTAGTCGGCCAGCTCGCGCTCCAGTTCCTCATGCAGACTGACGGTGCCGGTCAGATAGCGTGACCCCGAGCAACTTGTGCCGTACTGATCGATCGCCCGCTTCGCCGCCTCCATCACGCGGGGATGTCCGGTCAGGCCGAGATAGTTGTTCGATCCGGCCATGATCACTTCCCGCCCTTCAATCCGCACAACCGGCCCTTCGTTCTCTTCGATGGCGCGGAAGTAGGGATAATAGCCGGCCTCCTTGACATCGTCGGCTCGGGTAAAGTCACGACATTTCTGAAAGATGTCCACGTACATGCTCCTTTCTATAACGAGAGATATTGTTTCTTCTGCAAGACCGTAAAGTTAGCACCTTCAGCAAAGTGAGATTCAAAATGGAAAATTCAAAATGAAAATTTCAGCAAGCGTTTCAGCCCTTGTTTTGAATTTTGCATTTTTAATTTTTCATTGTTCCCATGTCTTCCGAATCCACCAGAACGATCTACACGGTCGGTCATTCAACCCGGCAACGGTCCGAACTGGCCGCATTGCTGAGGCATTACGGCATCGACACGCTGGTCGATATCAGGGCGATTCCCTATTCGCGCTTCAATCCCCAGTTCAATCTGGAGACGATGATCGCGGAGTTCCCGAAGACCGGCATCGCCTACGAACATCTGGCTTCTCTTGGCGGAAAGCGTCCCTCGAAGGAGGTGATGGCCCAGGCAAAATCGTGCAGCGACCGGTCACGCGGATTTGCAGGCTATATGGAGACCGAAGAGTTCCGTCAGGGACTTGAACACGTCCTGGATCTGGCACGCCGCGGAAAAAGGGTCGCGTTGATGTGCGGCGAACTCCGTCCGGAACATTGTCATCGCTTCCAGGTAGCCGACGCCATCCAAAGGGAAGGGGGGCAAGTCAGCCATATCGTTTCGGAAGATGATCTGCGGGATCATCCTGCAAACCTCTTCACCTACTGATCTTTTCTCCTCTTCAAACGGAGACATCATGGCCGAATGGATCAACACGAACTGGGACACCGTCGGTATGGTTGCCCTCTCGGCAGTCGGCATCTACGCCGCCGTCATTCTCTTCACGCGGATTGTCGGTCTGCGGAGCTTCTCGAAAATGTCCGGCTTCGACTTCGCCATGACCATCGCCGTCGGCTCGGTCATCGCTTCGACACTTCTGACAAAGAATCCTCCTCTGCTTCAGGGAATCGCAGGACTGGCCTCCATCTATGCTTTGCAACTCCTGATTTCCCTCCTCAGGAAAGCAACTCCGTTCGAGAAGATGGTCGACAACAGCCCTTTGCTGCTGATGGAGGGAAAGAATATTTGTTGGCACAATATGAAAAAGGGAAGGATCACGGAGGACGACCTTCGGGCCAAGCTGCGGGAGGCGAATATCCTGCATCCGGATCAGATCCGGGCCGTTGTGCTGGAGACGACCGGGGACATGTCGGTGATCCACAGCAACGACCCGGAGGATGAACTTCACGAAGACCTGTTGCAGGGAGTCAGACGTTGAGGGTTTTGGTCGGGAAGGGGATCTCTTCTCTTTTTCGATCAGGCCTTCAATCACCGGCCGACAACAGCAGGCGCACCCGTGTTCCTCCTTGCCCAGGTGTTTCCGTTTTCATTGAACCTCCTACAATCTCCATCATCGTGCCGTGCAGTTTCAGTCCCCGACCCGTTCCCGAAGATGAAGTGACCGATGGAGTCGGCAGTCCGACCCCATTATCCTCGACGATCAATTCGATCCGGTTATCCGCCCGATTCAGGCACAGGCCGATCAGCAGATCGACCGGACGGGACGGATTGTCTCCGCCGGCATGGCGTGCGGCATTTCGCACGGCCTCCCGTGCTGCCTGGTAGAGCGTTTCAGCAGCCAGGGGAGGGAGGGAAGAGACGGCCACATCGATCCCCTCGTCAACGTTCCACTTCACCTTGGCAAACGTATTGCGGAACTCATCTTCAAGCAATCGCCGGAACGTCCGGACAAAGCCCGCACGTTCGATCGACTCGATAACGGAGACGGGAAGATCGCGAAGCAGATCGGAGACGAGGCGGTGGATATCCCCCAGAGTGGCGACGGCTTCATCCCGGTTTGCATCGTTGCGCAATGCCAGCATTGCCGCGTGAATCTGCGGCAGCACCTCGTCGTGAAGCAACCGGCGCACGCGAATTTCCTGCACACGATTCTCGGAGAGTCGTTCTCCCTGCAATCGGGTCAGATGATCGGCCATTCGCTTGCGGATCAGAATTTCCAGGAATCTCTCGCACGCTCCGCGAGCCAGCTCCAGCTCCTCTCTGGTATACAGCCCGCCGTCTTCCTTTTCGCCAAGCACAAGCAGTCCCGCCATTCCTTCCCCGCTCCAGAGTCCGATCACCGTATATTCTTCTTCACCTCCCGACGGAGAGGACATGACAGCAATGGAACCGGGATCGGGAGAACGGGGAAGGAACTCTTCAATCGGAATGGTGGGTATCTCCGGAAAAGCAAGGGGAGAAAAGAGAGGGGAGGCGGACTCAACCGGAAAAAGTCCGCCGGAACGAGCGTTCAGCACGTCCCGACAGAGAAGCCGGAAGGAACGGGCGGTCTCCTCTTCAACACTGTTTCTCGTATCGGTGGTTTCCTTCGCCAGAACAAGAAAGGACCGCAGATCATCCAGATATCTGTCCCGCTCGAGAATCGAACGCCGGGTAAGGAAAGCATAGAGGACGGCCAGCGAGACGATGGAGCCGAGAACTCCGTAGATACCGGGAATACGCAGCCAAATGGCGACCGCAGCACCGGCTCCGATTCCTCCTCCCATCAGCAGAACGCCACGCCATCGTTTCAGAAATCCCCGGCGGGGAATCACGACGCCCGTAAAGATCTCGTAGCGAACGATAGCCTCTCCCAACAGAAGAAGAGCGGCCGTCACCAGAAAGAGAATCGCAAGATCATATCCCCGAAAGGCAAACAACTGTTCGGCAAGCAACACCGGCTGCCGACCTGTCCGGACCACCTGCAGGAAGAGAGCTCCGACAACCAGGACAATTCCGGTTTGCGCTCCGGTGGCCGCAACCAGCCAGGGACGGGCCCGCATCCGTGCGGCGTCACCACTCTCCCGTCCGGTCGGTTTCAGATTCCGCAGAGTGATCAGGGCGGCACCATAGCAGAGCAGCAGATAGAATATATAGAGAATGAACAATACCGGCCATTCCCCACCGCTGTATATCGAGGCATAGAGGTGCTCACGGTCGTGAATGCTTTGATAGGGACCGGAGAGAACCGCTGCTACGGAGTAGTTGTGGAAGAGGAGCAGACCGATACCGATCAGCATCACAAGAAGGACACCAGCGGTAATGCGGAGAACGACTCCCCCCGGATTCTCTCCTTTCCGGAAATACCCGGCAAACCAGAGCATCGTGCCGTACCATGCGAGGGGAAGAAGGGTAATCGGCACCCACCCGATCTGCTCGGGAATCCGCATCTCCCGGAGCAGATGGGGAAGCAGGCCGTACAGCATCGCCGTGTGAAAGGTGAAGAAGAGGCCGGCCGCCAGAAGACTGAGACCGGCCAGCCAGACGCCGGGACTCCGCTCTTCGGCACTTGTAAGGACGGTAACGCCGAGCCAGACCGGCACAACCACATTGAACAGGGAAAGAGTAAAGGCAGCCCCGCCAATCAGATCAAAGTTTGCCGTCATCGGATCCATTCCACCCATTCTCCCCGTTCGTTCCGGACCAACGCCTCTCCCCGGGCGTTCCAGCGTATCATCCTCCCTTCTCTGACGATGATGGCCACACGGGTCCGGGCGATCTTTTCATCGGTCGTCGACTCGTTCAGTCCCCAGGCAGCATAGATCTGGCCGTTTGTCCTGCTGATCGTCCTCTTGTCCCTGAACCCGAAGCTTCGGGCAATCTGCTCGTTGCTCATGCCGGCGGCAATCATCCGGGCCACTTCCCGCTCGTTCGGTTCCAGCAATTCCATCGGCGAGGCGTCATCCTTCTGCCGCACTTCCCGCACCCGGACCTCCACATCCGGATCGATAAAGCTTCTCCCCTCGACCGCATCCCGCAACAGGGGGAGGATCATCTCCGGCAGAAGGTAATTGGTCTTGCGAACGTAAGCGTAGTGGCTGAGAATACCGCTGCGCCGGAAGGTCCTGTAGTATTCGTCATCGTCCTGAATCGAGTAGAAGAGAAGGGGCATTCTCGGGAACTCCCTCCGGATGTTCACTCCCGCCTCGATACCGTTGATCGCCCCGGCAAGTCCTACATCCAGCAATACCGCTCCCGGCTCTCTTTCCAGACAAAGATTCAACCCTTGCTCTCCGGTATCACACTCCCCGATGACGCGAACATCTCCTGTCCTCTCCAGACCTTTAACCAGTGCCGAGCGGAGTTTCGGGTTATCCTCAACGACAAGAAGATCTATCATCTCTGACCATATAATAATATAGATAACAATCCGGGTGTCCGTTTCGGAAAGTAGGAAAGAGCCCCGACCCGACGAAGCACCTGAGTGCTTCCGATTCCGGATTCAGGGACCGTCGGTCTGAAAAGGGAAGAGACGATCTTGGTCGCATCAAACAGCTCAGCGACCAACGAACCGTTTCACCAAACGACATCCGGACTATGAAAGCCTACTTCAAACATCTCGACCGTCTGTTGCGGGGAGAGGCAACCAGCGACTCGGCGCTGAAATACGGGGGCGTGATGATCCCTCTGGACAAGATACTCCTGGTCAGCCTTCTGCTGGCCGCATTTTCCGGTCTCTGTATCGGTACCTTTTGTCTGATCAACGGAGCAGATGCCCAACTGCAACGAATGCTCTCCACTCTTTTCAAGGTTCCGATCCTCTTTTTTCTCACGCTCTTCATCACCTTTCCCTCTCTGTATGCTTTCAATGCAATTATCGGCACCCGACTTGAGATCACCTCGCTGTTGCGACTTCTGGTCTCGGCCATCGGCGTAATGGTTGCCGTCCTGGCATCGCTCGGTCCCATTGTCGCGTTCTTTTCGTTCAGCGCCACAAGCTATCCGTTCATGCTTCTGTTGAATGTGGCGGTATTTACTGTGGCCGGGCTTCTCGGTTTTCGATTTCTGTACCGGACGCTTGACAGACTGCACATCCGCCGGGATACGGACCCGGAAAACCTTTCCGATACCGGACCACTTTCCGAATTGCAGGAGCAAACCGCCGTGTCGATGGAATCGGAATGTGGAGAAGAGGAGGCCGAGGAAGGGTTCCGATGGCTGGGTGATACGCTTCAGCCGAGATCCTCGGTCCCCGGTCCGCTCGAGAAAACATCGAAGAGAGGGACCGATCCGAAAGTCAGGATGATGTTCCAGATCTGGATCCTGGTTTTCGGGCTGGTCGGCGCGCAGATGGGGTGGGTGCTTCGCCCCTTTATCGGTGACCCGGATGTTCCCTTCGAGTGGTTTGCTCCTCGCGAGTCGAGTTTCTTTGAAGCAATCATTGCCGCGCTGGAGCAGCTCTTCCTCTTTTGAAGTTCCCTCTTCAGCAACCGAATCGAAATTTCCAGTCATATCACAGGAAACCGGAACGATGAAATCAGGGAGAGTCGGCGCATCCTATGCCGAAAGACTGCCGGAGCGATTTGACCTGTGGGTAAGGGAAGTTCTTTTTCAGAACTCTCCGCAAATCGAAACGACCGGGCGCAGTCTGCTTCGGGCAGCTTTCCGTTCCTTCCCCCTCCTGATGCTTTACGGCGCGGCAATGGGGAGCTACGGTCTCTTCAATCTTCATCAGGGCACATTCTGGAATGAGATTCTGCACCTGTTCTATGCTTCTTCGAAGATCCCTCTTCTCATGGGGGTCACCTTTTTTCTTGCTCTTCCCGGTTTCTATGTCTTCTATCATCTAGCCGGTCTGGCTGAGGATTTCCCCGACGTGATCCGGGCTCTGATCAACACCAATGCCGTCTTTGCCCTTGCACTCGCCTCTCTCACCCCGAT
>CAMLOB010000178.1 GCA_946481475.1 uncultured Chlorobiota bacterium
CGGAAGGGACGCGAAACCCTTCGCGAACCACAGCTCCGGCGGCAACGATCGACTCGCTTTCGACGACAGCATCGTCCAGCACGATAGCCCCCATGCCGATCAGGATCCGGTCGTGGATCGCGGCTCCGTGCAACACGGCGCTGTGTCCCACAGTCACGTCATCGCCGACGTCGAGCGAGAACTTCCGGTGGGTGACGTGGCACATCGTCAGGTCCTGGATATTGGTCCGTTTCCCGATCCTGATTGCGTGGACATCTCCGCGAATGACCACATTGAACCAGACGGAACTCCCCTCGCCGATTTCCACATCGCCGACGATCCGTGCTCCCGACGCAATGAACACGCTCGGATGAATCCGCGGCGCGATCCCCTCAAAAGGGATCACCGATATATCACTACGTTCTTCCATTCCTTTTCCGTTCGTTCGTCCACCGTAGCGGATTGCGTGATGCCGGATTCCCGGCCACGTCCGAATCTTCCCGAATGCCATCCCGGCAATCGGCACATCCTCAGAGTATATCCTCCAACAACTCCTTCCGCTCCCCCTCCAACTCATTGACCAACCCCTTCAGTTCCCTGTTCAGCTCATCGTCATCCAGTTCCTCAGCCGCCGTCAGAGCAGCCTTGAAAACGCCCCCTCCTTCGGCTCGCACTCCATTGACAATAGCCGCGCGAACCTCCGGCGTCACCTGCTCCAGTTTTGCCAGTGCGGCAAATGCAACCGTACGGGTCCACCCGCGCGAGGCGTTCCGGGCATACCAGACCACGCGGTCGGTAAACTGCACGAACTTTCCGGAGGCAACCACCTCCAGCCAGGCCCGCGCGATACTTTCACGCTGACCTTCGACATACTGCAACCTGGCGAGTGTTTCTTCCAGTCCTGCCGCACCGGTCGGGACGAGCATTTCGAGCGCAGCGACGACAACGGCATAGCTTGAATCATTCAGCAGGGGCTGAAGCAACGCTCTGCGTTCCTCCTTGTTCCCGATTACCCAGGTATTCCGAACCGCTGCAAGTCTGACCTCCTTCTCCCCGCTTGCAAGACCGGGAAGAACCATCTCCCGGGCAATCTCCTTGTCAAGCTCTGCCACGGCAGTCAACACGGCAGCCCGGACGTAGGGGACCGGTTCAGCGGCAAAGATACGTTTCATCTCCGCAGCCATCTCCCTTCGCTTCAACTGCACCTCCTCTCCGATCCATTCGGCCGTTTGTCGTCGCAACTGCGGAGAACCGGAGAATTCCAGAAGAGCCAGAAGACCTTCGTTCGAACGCTGTACCGGCTCGATCCGCATCACAGCGGAGGAAGCGATCGCCGCAGCAACCGGTTGCGGCATGTCGTATTCGACGATCACTCCGGGAGAGTCCAGAAAGATCGTATCCCTCATCACCTGTATTCCGTCGGCTCCGGAGAGGAAGATCTCCACCGGGACGTGAAGACTGAAATAGCCGGTGGTGTCATCGGTCTTCTGCACCTGATTCAGCGTGAGACTGTAGACGCCGTTCTTGTACTTCTCCTCCATCTTCAGGATCGGCATTCCGGCACCGTAGATCCACTGATCGAAGAACCAGCCGAGGTTATAGCCGGTTGCATCCTCGAAGGCCAGCTTCAGGTCGTTTGTCTCCACAACACCGTGAGCATGACGTTCCAGAAAGAGCCGGATCGACTTGCGGAAGAGTTCCTCGCCGATGAGCGTATGCAGTGAGTGGAGAACGGCGGCACCGCGTCCGTAGATGTTCGACGTATAGCCTCGTCCTCCGGCAATCGGACTTCTCCCCTGCTCCCGATCGGTCCTGATCGCACCGTCGATAAAACCCCTGAGTTCCTCCTCGAAAGCCGCTTCTCCCTGATGGTGTCGCGTCCAGAGGGCGGCCAGATAGGTGGCAAAGCTTTCGTGAATCCAGAGATGTTCCCAGCTTCTGTTGGTCACCAGATCGCCGAACCACTGATGGGCCGCCTCGTGAGCGATCAGTCCGTCCGGGTTGTAGTCGAGCAATCCCCGACGATCAACCAGCGCAAAGTCGTTCAGCGTGGTCGCCGTCGTGTTCTCCATTCCGCCGTACATGAACTCGTCGATCATCACCTGCGAGTACTTGTTCCAGGGGTAGGGAATCCCGATCCACTCTTCAAGGAAGGCCACGATCTCCGGCGTCCGTCCGAACGTCGGTTCCACGCGGTCCGGCATGTCGGGGTAGCTCCAGTACTCCAGCGGAATACCGTTTACCGTATCCCGCGTGAGGAGATAGTCCCCGGCGGCAAGCATCATCAGATAGGGGGCGTGGGGTTTCTCCATACGGTAATGCCAGGTGGTCGTGCCGTCGGCATTGGCGTCGGCGGAAACGAATTCGCCGTTGGCGAGGAGCTTCCAGTCGGAGCGGAGCGTGGCCCGAATCTCGGAGGTTGCCAGGTCGTTCGGGTAGTCGTACATCGGTATCCAGTAGTGATGATCCTCCCCTTCCCCCTGCGTCCAGATCTGATCCCGTCCATCCGGCTCATCGGCCTCCTTCTTCACGAAGTAGAGTCCTTTTTCGGGAGAGACCTCGTAGGCGATCTCGACGGTAAATCGATCATCGTAGGCATAGGATTTCGGCAGATCAATCCTCAGCACATCTTCCTCATGTCGGAAAGCGGCTGCGGCACCGTCAACCAGAATGCGGGAGATGTTGATCTCGGGAGCGGCATCAAGGTCGATTGTTCCGAGGGCGGGATTGAGCGAACGGAGCGTGTGCATGACATCTCCCTCGACACGCTCCCGGTCGAAATCGAGCCGGACATCCAGAGTCGTGTGAAGCAGATCGAACGGATGAGACCGTCCCCCCTCATCATATTTCACCTCCGGAAGGGGCTGGGCGGAAAGAGAGGCTCCGAACAGAAAGAGCATCGGAAGCAGGGGGAGCAACAGGCGTACGTTTCCGGTCATAGCGTCGATAAATGCTGGAATTTTCTCTGTGGTGACAAGGGAGAAATGAAAATACGAAGAGAGGAGATGCGAAAGACCGGTCGGTGACACCGGGACGGACGAAAAACGCCGGATTCAACATATATGAACCCGGCGTTGCCGCTGAAGAGCCACCACACGGACTCGAACCGTGGACCTGCTCATTACGAATGAGCTGCTCTACCAACTGAGCTATGGTGGCCTGACCTCCCGTAAAAACGGAGGGCAAACATACGACGGAAACAAAAACCGCGCAAGAGAGGGAAGCCCGCCGCTATAAGTTTTCACGAACCGGAGTTACCGGAGGATCAGCACCGGCAGAGTCCGCACGCCGCCGAAGCTGTCCTCGATGCGGCAATGATAGAATCCGCTGCCGATTCCGGAGAGATCAAGTGGAATCTCGGCACTCCCCGACCTCCCACGATAGTCGGAAAGAAGCCTCCTGATCTCCTTTCCTTCTCCGTCGAAAAGCAGGGCAGTGATCCGTACGGGTTCCGCAAGTTCCAACCGAAGCGTCGCCCGGTCGGACAGGACGGGTTGAGGTCCGATCACCGCGCCAAGTCTTTGACTCCTCTTCTCTTCCTCATCAACTCCCGCCGGAGGATCGAGGAATTTCATTCCGCCCGGAAAACCGTAGGAATTGTAGACGCCGTATCCGTAGACGGTCAGACCGAACGGCTCGTCGGCGGTGAAGGTGTGGGAGCCTGCCGGAACCGGGATCGCACCGCACACATAGTCCGAGGCGCTGACCCGACCGAACGCAAGGAATTCTTCTTCGGAGAGGCGTCTCCCGTCAATGTACAACGTCTCAAGCGCGTCGGACGGAATGGTGATGTTGACGAAGTGATGGGTGAAGCCCTGGTAGGCCGGCTCATCCGTCTCCAGACATTCCACAACATATTCCCGTTGATACTGTCCGGTCCCCTGCACAAGGGTCATGAACGGATCGCCGATCGTATCGTTCGGCATGGAAAGCTGAGCGGCATCAACCGTGGAGTGCTGGAATTGCGCAACCAGCACGGGGCGACTTGCCGTGATAGACATCCCCTCCAGCAGCGGGATATGATAGGCCTCCCCTGCACGGAGTGTCGTCTGGTATCCGCCGTGAATGATGATATCGGTATTGTCGAATGCGGCAAGAATGCGGACGTAGTTCGTGTCGGGTACGGATTTGGGTAGCTGAAAGTGGGGAAAGGCCACGGCCGCCGAATCCCAGAACTCCACCGCCGGCAATTGTTCCACCAGATGATCCCGTCCGACCGTTTCATCCCAGGGGATGTTCGCTCGCTGATGTCCTCCATAGACGACCACCGGCTTGCTTGCCGTTATCAGAGTTCCGGTCAGATCATTCCCTGCCCTGGGCCTGATCGAATCCTTTGCTTGTCCGAGGAACACCTCCCCTTCATTAAGAGTGATGGTGAAGGGCTCCGAGTTCGCCCGCACGTTCACCCGAACCGTGGGGTTAACAGTCACGATGGTGTTGTTCTGGGTTGCCGCAACGGCAAACTGCGACGTGAAGTCCGACCGACTGGAAAGTTGTCCGATGGGTAACGGCTCAATGGTGTTCGGATAGGACATGACCAGATGCTCCCGTCCGAGAGCATCATCCGGCAGAGCGAGAAAGCCGTCACTGCTCCAGCGCATCGTGTTCATACCGTGGAGCGTCACCTCCTCGGAGAACCGGACACGGAGGGTCCGGCGGGTGATTTCCTGTGTCGGTCCGTTCGGAACCGGCATCAGAAGATCGACCGAATCAAGCCGGATGACGACCGGACGATGTGCCGTCGGAATGGAAATGTTCTTGGTCTTTCCGGTATTCATGTAGGTGAGCGTTCCCGATGTCGGCCGTTCGCTGCTGATCATCAGGTAGAATGAAGGGAACTCTCCATCCCCGTTGGTCGGCAGGAAGGCGATGGAGAAATCTTTCCCCTTCGCATCGACTCCCTGCCCCCGAACCGGCTGCGGGAATGCCCAGACGATGAGGAGAAGAAGGGAAAAGGTGCCGACAACCACTGACGGAGAGACGGGAATGAACGGTTTCATACAAGTGAAGCATGTAAGTGAACGGGAATATGGTTTGATGGTGAGAACAAGCTATGGTGTGGAGAAGTGGAAAGCAATAGAGAAACAGGGTAGTCGCAGAATTCATTTCCACGGGTTCCGGAAGGCGGCGGATGACTTGATGGTAAAGTTTTCACACCGCCGAAGATTTACCACCAAGTCACGAAGGACACAAAGGAATCACAAAGGGTCTGTCCGGAACCGGTGCTCATCGTTCAGGAATACCGGAAGTGCATTGGAAATGGGACGCGGATTCCAATCATTCGCAAATCGAACATCGTCAATCGGAATTCCCGCGTCTCACGAAAATGTCCATCCGATCCGCCCCCATCCCTTCCATCCGTCTGATCCGTATACCATCTCCCTGAACGTTATCGGCAATAGTACACGGATGACACAGATCAAACCGATCAACACGGATCGTATTCGACATTCGCAAATCGAAATTCGAAATTCCCGCTACTTCCGCACCACCATCTTCACCGTCTTCACCTCCCCGCTTCCGGTCGTCATCCGGCAGAAATACGTTCCGCTCTCCAGATCGACCGGCTCGAACCGAAGACGATGCAGTCCACCCTTCATCGCCGATCCGTTCAGAACGCGCAGCACCGCTTCGCCGTTCATATCCAGCACCTCGACCGTCACCCGCTCATCCCTCCGGAGCCCGATGTCCATACCGACCGGTTCTCCCGGCGTCGGATTCGGGAAGGGGGTCATCAGGAAGGTCTGCTTTGCCGGGGCAAAGGCCTGGATCGTCACGTTCTGTCCGCATCGGTCCACACCGAACCCGTATCCGAAATCGACCGGCGTCTTCATCGGCACATGGTCCCAGCGACCGCACGTGTCGACGATCAGGAGCGTATCGGTCTGATCGCCGGCAAAGTGTCCTTCAAGACAGACGGCAATGCTGATCGAATCTCCCGGATCGATCGACAGTGGGAACTGTGCCGGGGGGATGGAGAATTCCTTGTTGAGCATCAGCGTCGCCCGGGCAATCGTCAGAGTACGCGCACCGTAATTGCGCAGCACGATACTGTCGCACCGTCTCCCCAGATAGTCAAGACTGTCGGTCTTCCACTCAACACCGAGACGTGTCGACGTCTGCTCCCCTGTCGTCGGGTCGATTGCCGCCACGGTGAATCCGCCGATCGTGTCGGTCACCGTCGTCACGTTACCGGCCAGGTCGCTGACGTTCACCGTATAGATCATGTCTTCATACGGATCCAGCGGCTCCAGGTGGAGCGTCACGCGCGGGGCGGGAAGTCCGGCCGGAGCCGGATTGAAACGGGCATCGGCATTGGTGCTTTCCACCAGTTCCACCGAGGCAATCCCGAGGAACTGCCGGGTCGGCTCGTTGAACTCGACGTCAACCCCTTCGCCGCAGGGTCCGGTCTGTCCGGAGAAGACCGGCGGCACGGTATCGACAATCGAGTGAACGCTCCACTCGGCGATCTCACGCGAGTTGCAGTTGTTGCCGATCTGCAGGCGGGCCGTGATCGTCGAATCCATATCGCGCTCATAGCAGATCTCCACCATCCGCTTCTCCCCCGGCTGTAACTCTATCGGTCCGGACGTTGTGATCGTAAACGTGCCGTCGTCCGGCTGAATCTTCATATCGGTAACCTGCTGCGGGAAACCGCCGTAGTTGACGATCTCGAACTGTCGGCAGATCCGGTTTCCGTTGTAGGAGACCCCTTCCTCCCTGAGAGGAACCGCACCGTTCAATGCCGCCATGCCGAGCGTGAAGCCGGGAATCGCCGAGCGCTGAAGGATGGAGCGCCCTCCGGAGTCGATCGCCTTGATCTGCACGTAGCCGTCCTGATACGGATCGATCAGCGTTGCCGTGTAGAAGACCGAATCGACACTTGAGGTAAAAGGACGGATGTCGACGTTCACGTTCTGCGTACCTGATGGAATGACATAGCACGAATCAATTCCCGAATCGGTGATCCGGTCATCGATGGCAATACCGCTTAGCTGACTGCAGGACGAAGAGATGTTCATATAGGGATGCTGGAAGTCATGGACCAGAACGCGATAGATCGCCCCACCGGTATAGCCGTAGGAATTGGCCATCCCGTAACCGTAGGAGTAGAGTCCGAAGGGGGCATCGGCATGGGCCGTATGTGCTCCCGGCTTCAGGAGCACCTGAGCATAGCTGTAGATGGTTCCCGGAACCGGCTGGAACGTCTCGGTGACGACGGCACTGTCGATACGGAGCGAGGGAATCGCTCCGGTCGGGATCACAACGTTGACGATGTGCCGGACAAACTCGGGATGGGG
>CAMLOB010000179.1 GCA_946481475.1 uncultured Chlorobiota bacterium
AACCGGACAGATGACGGGATCAGGCCTCCCTTTCTCCCCCGCCGCAAATCACCGAACCTACCGTATCTCCTCCCACTCCTTCGAAATCGACCGTCCCAGGATCATCACCGCCAGCGCGTTCAGCGTCCACTCGAACAGAACGCGAAGATAGCCGAAGCGGCGGAAACGGCGGGGAGATTCGTAGACGCGGAACTCGTGGCGGTGGCCGATCTTCCCCTTTGCGGTCAGCCGTCTGTAGAGATCGAAGTCTTCCCCGGCCGCCATGTGCTTCTCGTAGCCGCCGACCGCACGGAAGGGATCGCGGCGGACGATCTGGCATTCCCCCCGTCCCATGCCGAGACCGATCAGGTTCAGCAGCCGGACGTAGTTGTTGAAGAAATTGTGGAAGAGGGAATCGCTCCAGCGGCGTTCTCCCGGAGCGATATAGACCGGACAGGCGAAGGCGACGGTGCCGGGATCTCCTTCGGCGGCAAACTCCACCAGTCCCCTGATGAACGCCTCCCCATCCTGCGGAACCGTGTCGGCATTGATGAAGACCAGAATATCTCCGCGCGCCTGCTCCGCCCCGAGGTTTCTCCCCTCGGCAATCGTCTGCCGTCGCGACTCGACGTGGCGGGCGACGATGTCGGCATGGTCGCGGGCAATTTCCGGCGTTCTGTCGCTACTGCCGCCGTCGCTGACGATCAGCTCGATGCCGCACTTCCGGCGAAGCTCGCGCGGGAAGGTCTGGAGCATCCCGTCGATCAGTTTCTCCTCGTTGAGGGCCGGGACGATCAGACTGATCACCGGGTCGGCAAGGGCGTCCGGTGCGGTCCAGACCTCCGGTTCTCCCGTTCCGCTCTTTGCCGACGAGCGTGAGGCCGCATGTCCGTTGGTCGGCTTGCCGAGATGCAGATTCGATGTGTCGAGTGGATTGCTCAAGATCTCTCCCGGATAAATCGTTCTCTCGCAAAATATCTGAATCAAAAATGGACCGGCCAGGCAAGGTAGAACTTCACCTCCGGCTCGATCTGCAGCGCCGGAGCCGGCCAGTGGAGATAATCCGCCGTCTGCAGAAGCCAGTTGCCGAACGTCCCCAGATCGGGAAGGATCTCCACCAGATCGTAGTCCAGACTGATGAAGAACCGGCGTCCCGGCACCAGCACCTCGTTCCGCTCGTTGATCCGGTCGACGTTGTAGGTACCGTAACCGACCGCCAGCCGGAGCCACTTCGGCCAGCCGAGACTCTCCGGCAGGAAGTTCCCGATCTTCGTCGAGAACCACATCGTCTGCCCGTTGTAGTCGTCGATGATGATCTTGTCGTGACCGCTCCGCACACCCCCCTGATATTCGTCGTTCGGCCAGTAGCTCCACTTGAACTTGAAATTCTGCAGGACCGGGATGTAGTGTTGCAGACTGAAGAAGAGGGGACCGAACGTGTTGGCGTACTGATCGGTCGGGTCGAAGCCGAACGGACTGAAGCCGTCCTCGATCTCCACATAGGTCTGGAACCCGAGTCCGAGAAGCGGTCCGAACCAGCCGGCGACGTCCGGACTGAAGCCGGAGGCGACCAGCGATTCGTAGCCGACGTAGGAGGTGAGGTATCCGGCGTACATGTGTCCCAGCTTGTCGGCCTGGGCGGCGTAGCCCCAGTCGACGGTAAAGTGGAAATCCTGCCGACGATCCGTCCACCAGGCATCCTGCTGATAGAAATGAATCGCCGCAATGATCCCGGCCACCACCGTCCCGGTCAGTACCGTCGGCACCGGACGAATATGCGTGTCGCGGTAGGGGAGATCGCCGGTCAGCGTGTAGCGCGGAGCCTCCGCATACAAATACTCTCCGGGCGAGTAGCGCGGATAATCTTTCGTCGCAACGGTATCGGCGGGGGGCGGAGCTTCCGGATCGGCCGTGGCGGTATCCTCGTTCCCTTCCGTTTCGGTCACCACCTCCATTTCCGGCAAAATCTCCTCCCCGGAAACCTCGGACGTCTGTTCCGGAAAAGATTCCGCAGCAAGGGTATCGACGACATCGGCCGGGATGGACATGGCAAGAGAATCCCGTGAAGGCTCTCCGGCCACCACATCATTGGTCTGGGCACGCAGTGGAGCCGCACACAAAAGAAGCAGAACCGCCCCGGCGCACCATCCTTTCAGAACTATCATGGTATGAAGTTTTCTCACAACAACACGTTCTCAACGTAGCGGCACGAGTGGCGGGAACATCCTGTCAGGATGCTCCGGATATCGGCCTCAACGATGGAATTTACTCTTTTCAGCTATGGAAGGAAGTGCAAAAAACCGTTCCTTTTCTCTTGCCCCGAACGTCAGGAGTTTCCCCCATCGCCGACTTCTCTTCCGGTTCTCTCTTCCGCAACGGGCCGGAATCGGTCCGGAACTTACAAATACTCGGCAACTCCGCCCCGGCAGACCGGCCGCACCGGAGAATACGATGACGCAACCCCGATCCGACCCGAAATTCACACACCGGTCCCCTGCTCTGCGATCCGTCCGGAGAAGATCCATGACGATACCGGACAGAAATCCGGGGAAAACGGTCATATCGGAAGAAGAACCCTACAAAGAACCTATTGTCTCCCGACCCGATACGGGGTAAACTTCCCGCAGTCCAGCCTCCACACACAGAATGAGGGTTGAACCGCCCCTTAACGGGCGTGGAGGAACGACCAACAATGCCGGGAACTTCCGTAAGCGGAGGTTCCCGGCAGGTCTTTTTGTACGGGAACAAGACGATGAACTGTGGTTTTTATACACACGGTTCAAATGTGATGGGAATGGATGGTCTCTGAAGAGAAATCACCTGTGAGAGAATAACCACAAAAACACCAAAGGCACAAAGAATCACCAAGGGATATTCATTCCCTGTATCATACTTCACACGGCGACTCTGTCATCTTATCCGGACCTTCCGGAGGTTCGTCAGTTATGGCCGGCATCACTCCAATTCTACCTCACTTCTCCATCTCCATCACACAATACCACGCCCATCTGCGCAGCAGCGAGATCAGCCTTATCAGGACCGCGTCCAGCCCCTCGGTTATCGCACAGAGAGGGTTGAAGATCGGTGTGCTCCGCAGCGGAACGATGCCGAGCGTGGTCAGGTGGAAGTAGAGGGTTCTGACCTTCAAGAAATCAAGAAATATTGATCAGCGGGTTGTGCCCCGGCGACTCGTGGAAACCGATAAACGGAATATATTTGAACGGAACGTTGCAAGGGGACAAGGCGTTTGACATCAACAAGACATCGGGTGGTACTCCGGTTCCAGCCGAATACCCAAACCACAAAAACATATATCTGAAGACAATGGAAAAACTGCATTTTTCGATTGAGATCGATGCGCCGCGATCGAAAGTATGGGATACCATGCTCGGCGATGCAACCTACAGGATGTGGACGTCGGCGTTTTCCGAGGGATCCTACTATGTGGGCGACTGGAGCGAAGGGAGCAAGATACTCTTCCTGGGTTCGGGTGAAAACGGCGGGGAGTCGGGAATGGTGAGTCGTATCGAGACGAATCGTCCGCATGAATACATCTCGATCGAACATCTCGGCGTCGTGGAGAACGGCAAGGAAGATACATCGAGCGAATCGGTACAGTCGTGGGCCGGCGCCCATGAAAACTACACGTTCAAAGAAGTGGACGGCGGAACTCAGGTGCTCGTCGACATGGATATCAATGACGAGTATCGCGAGATGTTCGAAGGCATGTGGCCAAAGGCTTTACAGCGACTGAAGGAATTGGCGGAAGGATAATTCGGGCCGGAACAATTGTTGATCCGGGATACGGAACGCCTGATCCCGGATCGCAGAAGGGAAAGGCTCCTGGGGCCATGACAGACCGAAGAACACAGGCAGAGGAGACCCTTCAGGAGCAAACCCTGTTGTGGAGCAGCCCGGAGCATTCCGGGCTTTTTTTTTCCTGCCGTCAACGAGTTAAAGAATTTCCATTCCCCGAACGGATTCCCCCTTACTTCTCCATCTCCATCACACAGTACCACGCCCATCCGCGCAGCGGCGGGATCAATCCCATCAGAAGAGAATCAAGCCCTTCGGTCAGAGCATAGAGAGGTTTGAAGATCGGTGTGTTCCGCAGCGGAACGATGCCGAGCGAGGTCAGGTGGAAGTAGTGGGGTCTGATCTTCGAGAAATACCGCTCGGCTTCGCGGAGATCGGAGCGGAGCAGGGGGTGTTCATCCGGCGTCCGCAGGTGTGGCGTCCGGTTGCGGAAACGGTTGATCAGCGGGTTGTGCCCCAGCGGCTCGTGGAAGACCGCACGCCCCCCCGGACGGAGGACGCGGGCCACTTCGCCGTAGCCCTTCTCCAGATCCAGGTGGTGGAGAATGCCGATGCCGCAGACCAGATCGAACGAGTTGTCCGGGAAGGTCAGTTCCTCGGCGTTCATCACGTGGTAGGAGACCCGGTCGGTCAGTCCGGCCCCGGCCGCCAGAGCGTTCGATTCCTCGATGGCGACCGGCGAGATATCGATGCCGGTGATCCGTGCCCCCTCGCGGGCCAGAGCCAGTCCGTCGCTGTTGATCCCGCAACCATACTCCAGCACGTCCTTTCCGGCAACCTTGCCGAAGATCAGATCGTGATAGCACTCGTAGGAGCGCCGGGCCACCGCGTAGAACTTGCCGACCTCCGACTCCCGCAGGTTTGTGGAGAAGGAATGATCGTGGAACTCCGCCTCGCGAGCCAGTCGCTCCTGCCTCTCCCGGTCAGTCCGGAGTTCTTCCTCGTTTCCCGTGACCGGCATCCCCGGTCTGGTGTCCGTCTGCGTTTCCATTCGTGTCCCGTTACCCGATGAATGTTATGCCACAATTGATGTGAACGTAAAGGCCGAACCGTCGAACAGTCCCTTGTCGCTCAGCTTCAGACTCGGTATCACCAGCAGAGCCATGAACGAAAGGGTCATGTAGGGAGCGGTCAGCTTCGTGCCGAGAAGATCCTTTGCCGTCCGGTCCAGCCGTGAGTAGGCCTCGGCAACTTCCTCGATCGACCGGTCGCTCATCAGTCCGGCAACCGGCAGGGGCAGAACCTCTTCCCGGTCACCGGCCACGAGCGAAAGTCCTCCGCGCGACTCCATCACAAGGTTGATCGCCCGCACCAGTTCCCCGTCGGTTGTCCCGACCGCGACGATGTTGTGGGAGTCGTGCGCAACCGACGAGGCGATCGCCCCCTTCTCCAGTCCGAACCCGTTGATGAAGGCGATAGCCGGATGGTCTTCGTTGTAGCGATTGACCACCGCGATCTTCAGCACGTCCGATGCGATATCCGAGACGATCTCTCCGTCGACGATATTCGCCTGCGCGCTCCGCTTCTCGGTGACGATCTGTCCGTCGACCGCACCGATCACGTTAAGCATCCCCTCATCGGCCGGAAAGGGAAAACGGAGCGACTCCCGGCTGATGGTCCGGGGAGCGAAGTTGTTCGGTGCGGTGATCTCCACCCCCGGTATCCGGGTCTCCCCGTGTTCGGCGACAAGTTCTCCGTCGATCCACGTCCTGAGCACCCGCATCGACTCCAGACCGTCCACCTCGATGAAGTCTGCCGGGTCACCCTTCTGCAGAAGTCCGACGTTCAGACCGTAGTGCCGGACCGGATGGACCGAGGCGGTTCGCAGAACCGTCATCAGGTCGTGCCCTTCGGCCAGTGCGCGGCGGACCAGACCGTCGATGTGGCTTTCGAGAAGATCGTCCGGATGTTTATCATCGCTGCAGAACATGCACTTGTCGGGGAACTCGGAGATCAGCGGATGAAGTGCGCTGAAGTTCTTTGCGGCCGAGCCTTCGCGGATCAGGAGCTTCATGCCGGAGGAGAGTTTTTCCTTCCCCTCCTCATAGGTGAAGGACTCGTGGTCGGTGGAGATGCCGGCGGCCAGATATTTCTGCAATCCCTCTCCCCGCAGACCGGGGGCATGTCCGTCCACCGGTTTTCCGAGGCGACGAGCGACGGCGATCTTGGCGTGGACCTCCGGATCATCGTTGATGACGCCCGGATAGTTCATCATCTCGCTCAGGTAGAGAATGCGATCATCCGAAAGAAGTTCCTCCACCTCATCGACGCCCAGAACCGCACCGGCCGTCTCGAAGCCGGTGGCCGGAACGCAGGAGGGAGCGCCGAAGGCGAACTTGAAGGGAGTGCGCGCGCCGTTTGCGATCATGTAGCGCACCCCTTCGATGCCGAGGACGTTGGCGATCTCGTGGGGATCGCTGACCGTGGCCACGGTTCCGTGAACGACGGCGATCCGCGCGAACTCCGACGGGACCAGCATCGAACTCTCGACGTGGACGTGGGCGTCCACAAATCCGGGGAGGATGCAGGGTTCCCCCTCCCTCCCCTCGCCCGGCTCCTCGACGATATCGGTGATGCGACCGTTCTCGAACTTCAGCGTTCCGAAAAAGATGCGCCCGTTCAGCACATCGACAATCCGACCGGACAGGCTTTGCATGGGTTTGCGGTTATCAATGATTATCAATAATGATGGAATGGTCTCTTCCAGAGGGGCAAGGATTTTTGCCCCCTACGGTTTCCGGCTTCGATCAACATTCGGACATCGACACTCGCAATTCGACATCTGCCCTATTGCTCTGCGCTTCGACTTCGATCCGGGTTGGCTCGACCCGCTCCGGGTCTCCCGGCGTCGGCATAAAGCCGACGGCTACCGCACTTATGTACTCAGGCACTCACACACCCACTCACTCCACGAGCTCTACTTCACTCCCGCCTGAAACTCCCGAGAATCTTCCGATACCCCTCCAGATCCCCCTCGATCTTTCCCGGGCTACTGGAACAGAGGAAGACGTAGCCCCGGCGTTCGTCTTCGTCCCCCCCGACAATCGAGGTCAGCATTCCCTGGCGCCAGCGGCCGTCGCGGCTGTTGTCCTTGTAGGCATAGAGGAGAACCGGGAGCGTGTCGCCGTCGATCACGATCTCCTCGCTCCGCATCGGCAGATATCCCGCCACTGTGGCCGCCTCGCGGAAATTCAGGTCGGCGAAGTTGTTGTTCTCTCCCTCCGGCGGCAACTCCGTGGTGACCACGGAGACGACCGGCGCGGTCGAATCCCGCTCCCCCTTCCAGAGGACCACCGAGGCATTTCCGACATTCTCCTGATGGTTCCATCCTTCGGGAATGATCAGCGAGAAGCCGTCGGGATGTTCGTAGTAGCCGGGCGGTTTTTCCTCCGCGCAGGCGGCAATCAGGAATACCGCAATCAGCGGAAGGATTCTCCCGAGAACCGAACGGACAGATGCAACTGCCGGACTCATAACGACCT
>CAMLOB010000180.1 GCA_946481475.1 uncultured Chlorobiota bacterium
TATTCAGGAGCTTCATTCCGTCGGTTGCCGTTCTCCCTTGAGGAGAGTTTCCTTTGGAGGGAAAAAGACTGGAAAACAGGACGAGGGCGTTGGCGAGAAACAGATCGAAGCCGAGAAGCAGTCCCGCATCACCGTCGGCGAAAATCGTCAGTCGTTCCGGACCGATAAGGACCAGAAGGAGAAGAATCAAAAGGTTGGCGATCGGGCCGGCGGCGATTGTCAGGAATGACCGGACCGGTGAGTAGGCATCGGTGCGGGCCGTGGTCACCTGTCCGTAGGTCGGGATCCGACGAATATTCCACGTCGTTCCGAACAGGCGAAGACTGACCATCGGTTTTCCGACACCGAGGTCGACGGAATAGAGCTTCATGCCAAGGAGTCGGGCGGTTATCGCATGCCCCAGTTCATGGGGGATGATCGAGAGGCAGAAGAAGATGCCGATCAGGGCAAGGTTCAGCGGAAGCCAGGTGTTGTAGTTGGCCGGAGCCAGCCAGGCGATCGCGCCACCTGCAAGGGTCAGTCCTGCGATCATCGCCATCATTGCCTTCTGCCGCTCGACGAACCGCTTCTCGACACAGTCCCTGCAGAGTGCCTGGTGCCGTACTTCTTCACCTACCTGAAACAGGTCATCCTCGCTGTTCGAGAGAATGAGTCCGACCGGGTAACTGCATTCCACACAGTTGATTTTCATAATGTCCTCCACATCGAAATGAAAGCAGAGGGAATCGGTATTGCAGTATCTCTACACATCAGGGATCAAAAATGTTGCCGCCCGGAAAAATAAAAAAGTTGAACATGTTTAAAATTTCTCTTGCATTGCCCGGCCCGGAATGCTACTTTTGAACGTGTTCAATTAAACGTGTTCAAAAAACGGAGCCGATCATGAACCCGACCGTCATTACCTATCTGATCTACCTGCTGCTCAGCATTGCCCTGACGATCTGGGTGGCCCGTACGCTTTTCCGGAACGGACAGCCTTTTCTGGATGATGCGTTCGGCGGCGATGAACGCCTTGCCCGCTCGGTCAATCATCTCCTTGTCGTGGGCTTCTATCTCATCAACCTCGGCTACATCACCCTGAACCTGAAACTGAATGAGGAAGTCCTGACGACCCGCGAGGCGATCGAGGCGCTCTCCCTGCAAGTCGGACTTGTCCTGCTGGTATTGGGAGGGATGCACTTCTTCAATCTCTTCGTCTTCAGCCGGATTCGCCGGAAGCGACATGAGGGGACGATGCCTCCGCCGATAGCGCCGAGCGAGCGACTGATGAATATGACAGGGGGCTACTGCGAACCGGATGATAAAACCGCGCCGACTCCGGCGTAGGGGAGAAGACCATGAAACGCCTGACCATTCTTCACGACGACAGTTGCGGTTTCTGCCGCCGTTGCGTAGCCTGGCTGAAGGAACAGCCGAAGTATCTTGAGCTGGAATTCCTGTCGCTCGATTCGGACCTGGCACGAAAGAGATTTCCGGAATTGCAACGCCCCTTCCTGAAGGGAGAGCTGACGGTAGTCGACGATGAGGGGGGCGTCTACTACGGCAACGATGCTTACGTGATCTCTCTCTACGCCCTGCGGGAATACCGCGCCATGTCGGCCCGTCTCAGCCATCCCGCCGTACGTCCCTTTGTGCGCAAGGCACTGGACGGCGTGACGCGACATCGGCACAAGCTTTCGGAGTTGTTCGAGCGGATGTGAGAGGGAGTGGGTGGGTACGTGAGTGGATGAGTGTGAGAGTCGAGAGTCAGGAGTCGGGGGGCAGGGGTTAAAACGGTCCGACAACTCATAGCTGAAGGCTGAAACCTCATAGCTGATCGCTCATCTCCACCCGGCCTCACGCAATCCGCTGCGGCGGACGCAAAGAGCAAAGGAATACACACCGCCCGTTACCGATAACTGAAATCTCAAGTCTCAAAACTGAAGGCTGAAAGCTGAAGGCTGAAAGCTCAAAGCTCAAAGCCGAAATCTCACAACCGACAACTGACCGAATCTCCACCATGTCCAGAACAAAATCCGAAGAGACCAAACGAAATATCCTCGACACGGCGATGCAGCTCTTCCTGAAGGAAGGATATGAGAGGGCAACGATGCGGGAGATTGCGCGGAAGGCCGGACTGAGTCCCGGGGCCGCCTACTACTATTTCCCGTCGAAGGAGCACATCATCCACTACTACTACGAAGAGGGCTACGAGGAACAGATGGAGGCGTCGCGTCAGGTGCTGGAGACCGAGAAGAGTCTGGAGAAGCGACTGGCCGGCGTCATCCGGGCCCACATGGAGGTGGCTCGTCCCTATCATCCGATCTCCCGCATCCTCTTCAAGACCGCCGCCGACCCCACGCATCCCATCTCCCCGTTCAGCCCGGAGTCAAAGGAGTTACGTGACCTGCACATTCGGATGTTCGCCGATCTGGTCGAGGGAAGCACCACATCCCTTGCCGGAATTCCGAAGAAGTTCATGGAACGCTTGCCCGAACTCCTCTGGCTCTATAAAATGGGGGTGATTCTCTACTGGGTACATGATACCTCACCCGAACAGAAGAAGACTTTCAGTCTGATCGACACAAGCGCAGCCTTTATCGCCCGGATCATCTCCGCCTCCAAGATCCCCGGCGTGAAGACGTTGGTGAACAAAGGAGTGGAGATGTTCAATGCATACAAAACCTATGAGTAAGATGAGCAGGAAACAGGAGTTCGCTGAAGAGAGAGGGATGCCATGACCGATCAAACCTTCCATATCGTTCTGCAGATTGCCGGATTCATTCAGCTCGGCATGATCTTCCTGTCGGTCGCCGCCGGCAGGATCACCGAGAAGCTGGATGTCGTCCACGTCCTTCCCCCCATCCACCGGCAGATGTATCTCGCCTACAGCTTCTATGTGGTCCTTACCATTGCCGCGCTTGGACTCGGCTGCATCTTCTTTCCTGAAGAGATCGCTTCGGGCAAAGGACTCGGACGAGGGGTCGCCCTCTTCGGCGTCATCTTCTGGACCGGACGTCTGCTCCTGCAGTTCCGGTACGATATCAAGCCCTATCTCCGCAGGAAATGGATGAGCTTCGGCTATCATGCGCTGTTGCCGGTCTTTGCGGGGTTGGTTGTGATTTACGTCGTTGCGGTTGTAAGGTAGAAGTTGGGGAGTGAATGGGTAAATGAGTGCGAGAGTGAATGAGAAAGAGAAAAAGGGGGATTGATGCAGGCCTTCAAAGAACATTCGATGCCGATTGAACGGCTGCGTCGCGGACTGCTGATCCTCTGCATTACGACTTCGTATGGACTTCTGGTGTGGGTGGCCTTTGACTTGCTTGATATCGCCGACCTGATGAGCAACATCTTTCTGTTCTGGGTTCCCATGGCGGTTGGTGCCCTGGGCGTGCATCTGTACGGATGGAAAACAACATTCAGGGGGGTGATCTTGCCGGTGGTCGGCATCTCTGCTCTGTTCGGCGTAGTCTTTCTTCTTGGACTTGACGGAGCACTCTGTCTGCTGATTCTGGCGCTGCCGTTTCTTCTCTCCTCGATAATCGGCGGATTGCTTGTTGCCGTTATCCGGTTTATCACAGGAACGAACGGACAGATGAGTCTGGCGGTTATTCTCCTCTTTCCATTCCTGGCCGGACCGATTGAAAGCAGACTGGACGGACGATATGAAGAGAACGAGGTGACGACATCGGTGGTGATCGATGCGGAGCGAAGTGTGATCTGGCGGACGTTGATGGAAATCGATTCGATCCGGGATGAGGAGTTGTCCTGGAGCCCGATTCATGCCGTCGGTGTGCCGAGGCCCGAGTGTGCGCGTCTGGACGGGGAGGGGATCGGAGGTGTCCGGCATATCGCGTGGCGGAACGGTATTCGCTTTGAAGAACACATTACCGAATGGGCGCCGGAGAGAAGCTTCTCCTACGATGTCGTTGTTCATAAGGAGAGTATTCCACCCGACGCGCTCGATAAACATGTCCGCGTCGGAGGAAAATATTTTGATGTGCTCGATGGCGGATATACCCTCACTCCTCTTCCCGATGGAAAGACGCTCGTCGAGTTGCGGTGCCGCTATCGCCTGAGTACTCGCTTCAACTGGTACGCCCGGCTCTGGGGGGACTTCATTCTGGATGACTTTCAGCGGGTGATTCCGCACCTCATAAAAGGGAGATGCGAGTAAAACACCAATTCTCCTACACCCCAACCTCCAGCACCAGTCCCTTCAGATACTCTCCCTCCGGATGATAGATGTTCACCGGATGATCGAACGGCTGTGTGAGCTGATGAAGGATGCGGACATCGCGACCGGCGTCGGCGGCGGCGGAGAAGACGATCTTGCGGAAGAGATCGCGGTCGACCACGCCGGAACAGGAGAAGGTGAAAAGGAGACCGCCGGGACGAAGCCGCTTGATCCCGTGCAGGTTCAGATCCTTGTATCCCCGCGATGCCCGCTGCACCGCCTTCGGCGTCCGGGCAAAGGCGGGGGGATCGAGAACAACGATGTCGTAGAGATCATCTCCGCCCCGCAGATACTCGAAACAGTCGGCCGCCACAGCGTTGTGTTCCGCATCGGGAAAATTCAATCGCACGTTCTCGTCGGCCATGGTAACCGCAGCCTGCGAGACGTCGACCGAGTCGACCGAGCGGGCTCCTCCGGCAAGGGCGTACAGACTGAACCCGCCGGTGTAGCTGAAGGCGTTCAACACCCGCGCATCCCGGCTGACCTCGCGCAAGAGCCGACGGTTCTCCCGTTGATCCAGAAAGAATCCTGTCTTCTGTCCGCCGCCGAAATCGACCCGGAACTCCAGACCGTGCTCTCTGACCAGTCGCTCGGTCGGTCCCTCTGCGGCAAGCCAGCCGTTCTCCAGTTCCACTCCCTCGTGCCGTTCCGGCGCCTCTTTATTCTTCAGATAGATGCTATCAAACCCCAGTTCTTCCAATCCGGCAAGCAGATCCTCCAGAATCCGTTCCGCCCCTTTGGTCAGGACCTGCATCACCACCACGTCGTCGTAGATGTCGGCGATGACGCCCGGCAGAAAATCCCCCTCGGCGTGGAGCAGCCGGAAGCAGTTCGTGTCGGCCGGGAGGAAGCGTTGCCGCAGATTCCAGGCGTTCCGGATCTTGCCGATCCAGTACTCCCGGTCAAACGTCCGCTCCTCTGCGGTGAACTCGAACATCCGGCAGATGATCCGGCTGTTCGGGTTGTAGAATCCGTAGCCCAGCAGTTGCTCGTGGTTCGTCCTGACGGCGACGATCTCGCCCGGTCCCGCCTTCGGGTGTCCCTTTACTCCTCCCGAAAAAATCCAGGGGTGGCGGTTGACGACCGAGCGGTCGCGACCGGAGAGAAGAATCAGTGAAGGATAGCTCATCGCGGTTGTTCGTCTCCTTGCGTTCTCGACGCTTTTTCCGTTACTTCGTTCTCGTTATTGATCAAACATAGGGACAAGATGATGAACGGACGAACACGACTCTTTACGTTGCTGATCTGTGTGAGCACGATCACCGCCGCCTGCGGAAACGGCGATGAGACTGAGAAGGAAGACGGGTACCTCGATTCGATGTCCCGCGAACATGCCGGGGATCATCCGGTCGGGAACGACGTGGCCTGGCTGGAGCCGGACCGGCCGGTGAAGGGGGAGGACGTCTCCTACGGGACCGGCACCGCCGGCTATCTGGCAATGCCGGAAGGGGAGGAGAAGCCGACCGAAGGACTGATCGTGATCCACGAATGGTGGGGACTGAACGATAACATGAAGGCGATGGCGCGCCGACTGGCCGGCGAGGGCTATACGGCGCTGGCGGTCGATCTCTACGAGGGAAAGGTGGCCTCCACACCCGACAGTGCGCGGGCCTACTCCGGTGCGGCAATGGAGAACCCGGAAGCGGGAGTCGCCAACATCCGGGGGGCGATCGATTATCTGAAGGAGAACGGGGCGACGAAGATCGCTGTGGTCGGCTGGTGCTTCGGCGGAGGCTGGGCGCTCCGGGGGGCGTTGAACTTCCCTGAGGAGATCGACGCGACGGTGATCTACTACGGTCGACTCGAAACGAATCCGGAAGAGTTGAAAAAGCTGAACATGCCGGTCCTCGGTATTTTCGGAGAGGAAGATCAGGGTATCCCGGTCGATCAGGTCCGCCGGTTCGATACGGTCCTCGATTCGCTCGGCGTCAACTCATCGGTCCACATCTATCCGGAGGCGGGACACGCCTTCGCCAATCCTTCCGGAGAACGCTACCACGAGGAGGCGGCGAAGGATGCGTGGGAGAAGACGACGGCGTTTCTGGCGGAGCATCTTTGAGGTCAGGGAGATTTTACGCAATCCGCCGCGGCGGATTGCGTGATTCTTCTTCCAGGAACATGGCCAATCCCTTACCTACCTCCCCTCCCCGACCTCCATCTCCACCACCCGCTCCCGATACCCCGACTCCTCGAACCGAAGATCAAACAGCGGAGCATATCCCTCCGGTATCCCCCCCTCAAGCTCCGGCAATTCCCCGACAAATGTCCGCGGGATATAGGGATAGAACTCCCGATCTCCATACCCGTTCATCGTTTCGAACTCGGTAGGCCGAACGTGCTTCTCGATGATCTCGAACGGAACGGCATCGGATGACGGCTCTCCGAAGCCGAACTCGTCGAACTGCTGCTCTCCCTCTTCAGCCGGAACGGCTGCGCCGAAGACGATCTCAAGGAAGTACCACGACTCCTCCTCATCCCGATAGAAGTTCGGCAGGAAAACCCACTCCTCCGGTCCGTTATACACTTCCTGCGCCTGCGACTGACCGGCCGAGTCGACCAGCCGGATCAGGATGTCGGTGGAGCGCATGTAGTCTTCCGGGGCAAACCGGACGGCCAGCCAGAGGGCGCCGTCATGTTTGCCGAGCCGAACCGGAGCGCGGTAGAAGTTATTCCGCATCGTGTCCCGCACAACGCGACTGTAGCCTTTCAGCGTGTATTCGAGTTTGCCGCTGATCAACTCCGTTCCGCTGTTTCTCGCGGTCACCACCAGTTCACCCGTCTCGCCGAACATGCGCGGTTTTGCATCCACCTCCAGCATGATCGACTCGGCACTCAGCGTGAACTCCGCGTCGGCACCCCCACCCTCCATCGGGTCGGTCTGGATGATTACCTCGATGATCCCCTCTCCCAGGTTCTCGTTCAGGACGGTCGTTTCCGCTTCGGTCCGTTCGGCTCCGTTGAGATGGGGGAGATAACTCTGTGCGGTACCGAAGCGGTCGGCAATCGTGCCGGAGAGGAGGGCGCGTGAACCTTTCGGTACGCTCAGTC
>CAMLOB010000181.1 GCA_946481475.1 uncultured Chlorobiota bacterium
GCTTCCGGAGAGTTTGCCACCTTCATCGTCGTGCGTGTGTTTGTCTACCAGGCATTTGAACTCGGGTCGCTCCCCTTTCCTTTGCCCGGTGGACTTGACGCGGAACTCGACGTCTCGGGAACCTATGCCGACAGCGACGATATGGTCGCTCGACTGGAAACCGACACAGCCTATCTGAACTACCGTCAGGATCTGCCGGGGGCCGCTCCGCAATTTCTTTCGCTGAGCAGACTGCTCAACACCGACTCGCTGGAACTGCCGAACGGATTCCCTGTGGGACAGGGGACATGGACCGTCTCCTTCAGCGGCGGTGGAGACAGCACGATGACCTGCTTTGTGGCATCGAAGACGGGGGAGGCCTTCTGTCGGCGGATTTACGGATTGCCGACATCAAGCGTGAAGGAAGGGGAAGGGATTGCTGAAAAGAGTATGCACGTCCTGCCGAATCCCGTTCGGGATCGGGTGACGGTACGCATCGGCGGATATGCTTCCACCGATCTGGTCGGAAGCCGTCTTCTTCTCTGTAACGTCAACGGGGAAACCGTACGCGATCTGAGCGAATCGTTTCGAGCTTATGGAAATGGAGAGGCCGAGTTCTCGGTGGCGGATCTTCCGTCCGGTCTCTACCACTGCCTGCTGATCGGAAAGGATTTCCATCGGGAAGCGGGAATTGTGGTGATTGACTGAACCCAATCGGAACAGAAAGAGACCGCAGATAACGCAGATCGGGACGGATCGGCGCAGATTCCACTATCTGCGTCAATCCGTCCCGATCCGTTTCATCCGTGTACTCTTTTCTCCACCCCTCAGGCCAAAGGGACACACCCCGAAACCTACGGCTGATTCTTCAGCACAAACGAGGTCTGCGTGACAACCGAAGCCGAACCGAAGACCCCGACCCCTCCGTCGATGTTGCTCAGAAGCGACTGGTACTGATTCCCTCCGAACCGCACCTGCTTGAACCATTCGAGCAGAGCCGGATCGGGGGCATAGACGGTAATCTCATGCAGACCGAACCACTTGAAGGCAAACCAGACGACGTTGACCTGCGTGTTCTGAAGAAATCCCCAGCGGACGACATCGTTGTAGCGGGGAGCGTTATCCTCAAAAAATCGCTCGATCCGTCTGTTCTTTTCACTGGTCGGCGGTTCGAGGTAGGAGCCGTAGTTCAGCGTATCGAGCGCCTGGACAAGGATCAGATACTCGGTCACGCCTGCAGAGGGAGTCCAGATCAGTTTCAGCGAATCGGGTGAGGGGAGATTCAGCGTATCGGTCGGGTATTGCAGGACCTCGCGAGGAGCCTGGATCCACTCGATCCGTTCCGGCGTGACCGTTGAACTGCTCAGCACTGTACCGTCGGTCAGTCTGGCCTCCATGAAATATTCCACTCCCGGCTTCACGGTCTGCTCCGGACCGGCCGCACGATACTCCCCTATGCTGGTGTCGGAGGGAACGTAGACCAGATCGAAGGTATCGGTTTCGCTCCAGACACGAATCGCCGCATCAGTAATCGCCGCACTCCGGTAATCGAACGAATCGAGGGGAGGAAGAGACCGTGTAAGGGTAATCCCCTCCACAGGTTCATCCACGATCAGGTAGCCGGTAAAGACATACTCCGGGATATAATCCGTCGGGACCGGATCCTCGCATCCAGCCAGAAAGACTCCACCTAATACAAGTACGGTCGTGATAATGCGCGTCATGTCGGTTCTTCTATGCTGTTTCTTCTGTACTGTTGTTCTTTCTTCAGTTTTCCTGTCCACGTCCACACCTCAGAACTTCACTTCCAGAGCAATGGTCGGAATAATCGGCAACAGCCGCACGTCGGTCACCTCCGTCGTTTCGCCATCGGTCTCGTAGTACCGGAACCATATATCGCGGCGTGAGTAGACGTTGTAGACATCGAACAGGAGGCGCATCGGCAGACCGAAGAGTGTGGAGTTGTAGTTGACGTTCAGATTCAACTGATGAGAGGCCGGAAGCCGGAGTCCGTAACGCTGCGAAGGAATAATCAGGTCATACCCCGACGTTCCGTCCGGAAGCGTGGTGCGGAAACGGGAGGTGGCGCCGGTATAGGACTGTCCCGACTGGAAGGTAAACGATGCGCCGATATCCCAGTGATCGCTCAGCTTGTACTGGGCAACCACCTTCAGATCGTGACGCCGGTCGTATTTCGGACGGAACTCCTTTCCTCCGTTGATGCTGTCGAAGCGGGCATTGACCCAGCCGAGACCGTAGCCGACCCAGCCGACCAGACGTCCGGACTTCTTCTGGATAAAGATCTCTCCGCCGTAGGCCTCTCCCTCGCCGGAATAGAAGACATCGGCAACATTCTGCGCCTCGGTCACCGTCGTGTTGAAATCGCTGATGTTGTCGAGTGTTTTGTAGTAGAGATCGACGTTCAGATCAACCCCCTCGACAAGCTCCGACTCGCCGCTCAACACATAATGAATCGCCTTTGAAGGGACGACGGTCGAGTCGGTCGGCATCCAGGTGTCGAAGAAGGAGAAATCGGGCTGCGTGGCAAGGCGCAGATACTGATGATAGATTCCCCACCCGGCAGTCAACGCAAAGTTCGGGAACATCTGCCAGCGGAGAGCCGCACGGGGATCGTAGGTGGTCGTCTCGCTCAGGTTGAAGTAATCGACGCGCAATCCTCCCTGCACCGAAAAAGCATCGGTCAGCAGATAATTCGCCTGACCGTATCCGGCCACTGTCCAGTCGTCGACCAGAAGGTTAACCTGACCGTTCTCGTTCGTTCCCGGATCGACGATGTCGACCGAATCGCCCGAGAAGTTCTGGAAGTAGTTGAACTGGTAGATCGTCGCGTCCAGTCCGGTCTTCACCGTCAACCTGTCGTTGGCATACCACTCCAGCTTTGATTTGCCGGTATAGTCACGAATACTGTTTTTCGCCTCGAAGAAGAAACCGGAATTCTTTCCGTCGAAACCGGTCTCGTACTTGCTTCCGCCCGCATTCAGGACAAAGAAGAGATCGTCGGCAAACGTGTGGGTCCAGCGGACCGAGCCGACGAGGTTGGAGATGCCGAGATTGAACTCGAGACCGCTCGCCTCCAGTCCCAGATCGTCCGCACTGGTAAAGCCGCTCACCTGCAGGACATCATTCTTCGACAAAGTCTGCGTGATCTTGGCGTTGACGTCATAGAAGGCAAAGTTCGGGAAGGGATTTTCCGGATCCTCCGGCAGCAAACCGGTGATCAGATCCAGATAGGTGCGCCGCCCCCCGATGAAGTACGATCCGTTGCCGAAGGGGGTCGGCCCCTGTAGCGAGAGACGGGAGGAGACCAGGCCGAGCGAGGCGACTCCCTCGAACTCGTTGACGTTTCCATCTTTCTGGCGAAGATCAAGGACCGCCGACAGACGGCCACCGTATTCGGCGGGATAGGCTCCCTTGATCAGGTCCACATCCTTGATCGCATCCGGATTGAACGTGGAGAAGAAACCGAGAAGATGGGAAGGGTTATAGACCGTGGAGCCGTCAACCAGCACCAGGTTCTGATCCGGAGAACCGCCACGAATGTACAGACCGCTTGAAATCTGGGATGAGGTAAGAACGCCCGGAAGGAACTGCAGGGCACGGAACACATCGGCCTCTCCTCCGATCCGGAGCTGCGCCAGTTGTTCCACCGGAATCTCCACCTTGCTGACGGTGATTTGTCGCTTCTCCTTCTGCCCCACCACCGTCACTCCCCCTGTCTCGGTCTGGACCGGAGTCAGCGCGAAATCTTCACGACGGGATTCTCCGTCGGCAAAGGTGATCTTCACTTCCAGAGGTTCGTATCCAAGCGAGGTAACCCTGACCGTATAGGTTCCCGACGGAATATTCTTCACGACATAGTAACCGCTGGCATTTGCAGCCGCCCCCACCTTCGTGCCGAGCACGGCCACCGTGGCTCCGATCAGCTTCTCGCCGTTTTCGACATCGGAGACATATCCGCTCAGTGTGGCTCCTGCCGGGACCTCCTCCTCTCCTTCTTCAGCAAGAAGCGGAGCCGTCGTCATCATCGCAATCGTTCCGGTCACCATCACCATAAAGAACCGGAACAGCACTCTCCTCTCCGTCGAGAACTTCCTCATGCGTATCATACTTTTTGATGTAAACGTTAGGAATGTAGAATTGAATTCTGTAGTCGGGCGCATACTACCCTTCAAACGTTTGTCGGTTGCATCCGTTATGTTCCCCTTTCAAAGGTTTACACCCCCCTTCACACCATCGGACACTCATGCCGGCAGGGCAGGGTTTGAACCTGTACCCTCTACCCTTCTCCAGACTACCGGACGCTTCCTTTCTTCAGTTCTTCGATCGAATAGAACGTATCGCGCCATCGCACTCCCCCCTGCACTGTTGCAATCAGGGCGGAGAGAAAAATCCCCCAGAGAAACAATCCGGCGGAAATCGGATACAGAAGAGCTGTCCGCAGAGGGAGGCTCTGGCTGTGTGCTGAGAGTCCGACCGAGAGGAGGCAGAGAAACACCGTCAACGCAGAGAGAAGAACCGTCAGGGGAGACGGATCGATCACCGGAACGACGAATGGAGAGAGAAAGACAAGAAGAATTCCCGTAACGGCAAAGAGCAGACGCCACCAGTTGAAGTTCATGCCCGGAAAACCGCTTCTGATAATCCCTCTGACGATATCCCGTGCTCCTTCGCGCCAGCGCACTCTCACCCTCCCTTCTCCGTAGAGCGGCACCGAGCGTCCGCCGTACTTTTTGGCGAGATAGCCCAGCTTCATATCGTCGGCGATTTCCAGACGCAACGCTTCATGTCCCCCGAACCGTTCGTAAAGATCACGGCGGATCATATTGAAGGCACCGATACCGACGTAGGCGTCGAGCGATACCGATTCCACCCGCCAGAACCGAAAGCCGACTCCGAGCATCATGGTAAAGAAGGCCAGAAGTCCGGCCTCGGTCTTTCCATGACTGAGAAGCTGGGGAAAGACCACCAGATGATCGGCCTCATACATTTCAGCCGAGGCGACGGCACGTCCGACAGCCTCGGAATCGAACTCGACATCGGCATCGGTGAAGAGGAGCCACCGGCCCGTACTGACGGCAAATCCCTCCCGTAACGCATGACATTTCCCAAGCCAGCCCTCAGGAAGAGTCCGGATAGCGACATGGCAAACCTCGGAATGATCGGCTGCGATCCGTCGGATAATTTCACCGGTTCGATCTTCCGAACGATCATCCGCCACCACAATCTCCAGCGGTTTGTACTCCTGTGTGAGAAGGGAACGAAGTGTTGTGGTAATGTTCCGCTCTTCATTCCTCGCTGCAAAGATGACCGAGACGGAGTCCCGGGAATCCGATGTTGCCGGTTGCAACTTCTTCCGTTTGCGCCACCGTTCGATCAATACAACGGGAATGGCGATGTAAAGAGCACCGATCAGTGCGACCACGCTTATGAGTTCAGTTACCATCGCAGGGGTAAACCTCCGGAACGTTCCTCATGGTTCCGATCATGGTTGTATCGAGTAAATCAAGGTCGGCTTGTTTTCTTCCTAAAAAAGCGGAAGCGCGATCCGCCTTGACGGCGAATCGCGCTTCCTGTATTGCGTCTCACTCACCCCCTTCATGCAGGAGCGTGAATGACTTCCTTTCGGATTAGAGGCTCAGCGGTGCCCAGCCACCCTCAGCGGTCGACCAGACGAAGCCGAGAGCACGGTTCGGGCTGATCGTGACGAAGGTACCGCCTGCGATCGGGCCGTTGATCGTGCCGGCAAACGTTGCCATTGCGGCATCGTTGTCACCGTTGAGAACCCAGACAACCTGACCGTCAACGCCGGCAGCAGCCAGCGTTACCGAGTTGGTCGTGCCGACGCCACCATCATCCGGAATCACGACAACGATGTCGTCCTGATTCATCGTGGTGTTGCCTGCTGCACCCATACGGTAGCTCAGCTTTGCCGCACCCTGCTGAATCCAGAGAGCAACTGCGTCGTTACCCGGGCTGACCGACTCGATGCGAACACCGTCGGTGCCGGCTGCGCTGTTGAAGACGCCTGCCCAGCCTCCGGTGCCCGTGACGACCGAGCGGACGCCTGCACCACCGTTCAGGTTGGTTGCACTTGCGTTAACAATCGCATTTCCGTTCGGAAGCGGACCGCCCGACGTAGCTGTGATAACGTCGTTTGCGTTAGCTCCGGCCGTGTTTGCGAAGACGCCTGCGCTTCCTGCACCACCGGCGTTCGTTGCCTGGACGGCGTTGCCGATACCATTAACGGTCGACACGATGCCGTTGACGTTACCGGTAGCCGTTGCGTTGATTGCCGGTCCGTTGTTCGAGTTCACCGTCACACCCGTTCCGTTGGTCGAGGTAAACGAAGCACCGTTGGCACCCGTACCCATAACCGCCGTTCCGGTCGTGCTGGTCGCATTGACGCCTGCACCCGAGGTAGCAATGGCGTTGATGGCCGGTCCGGCTCCTGCCGTCTGACCCTCGATTGCCGGCGAACCGTTAGCTGCGTTGCTGATGAAGCCGCGAAGAACGCCCTGCGCCGCACCCGACTTCTCGATCTCGATCGACCACGGACCGTTCGTTGCGTCGGCCGTTGCGCCGGTCTTGTTGACCGGAAGCGTGAAGTCATCCGGTGCCCACTGCACAACACCACCAACCGTCTTCAGAACCCAATCGTTGGTTCCGCTCGGCTGAATCTTGATCGGCGTCACGTTCGCGTCGGCGATCTTCGGCGTCGTAATGGCATTGTCCATGATGTTTGCCGTCTCGATGAAGTCCCACTCGGCAGTCGTACCTGCGGCGTTTGTGGTCAGCACCTGATGGGCTGCGCCCGGCATGATTGCGCTCGGCGGAATCGATCCGGCTGCCGGAGCACCCCAGAAGACCGTCGTGCCGGCAGCATCAGTCTGCAGGTAGGTGTTTGCACCACCCGGCTGGATGTACTGCGTGCGAACCTTGTCCCAGTCAACAATGCCTGCACCGTTGGTGGCCAGCATCGTGTTGTCCGGACCCGGAAGCATGTCCTCGTCCTGAACCGTTCCGTTCTGGATGTCGGCACTTGCAACCGTGTTATCAAGAATGTCGGCGCTGGTGATCGACTCGTTCTGGATCACGCGCGAATCAACCGCGTCGGTCCCCAGATCGGCGTTCATCACCTGTCCGTCCTGGATCTTCTGCGTCGTCACCGAATTGTCGGCCAGGTCCGTGTTCATCACCTGTCCGTCCTGAATGTCGGCGCTGGTGATCGACTCGTTCTGGATCACGCGCGAATCAACCGCGTC
>CAMLOB010000182.1 GCA_946481475.1 uncultured Chlorobiota bacterium
CTGCTCACGGCTCAAAGCTCAAAGCTCACGGCTCAAAGCTCACGGCTCAAAGCTCAAAGCTCACGGCTCAAAGCTCACGGCTCAAAGCTGACTGCTCACGGCTCATAGCTGAAAGCTGACTGCTCACGGCTCATAGCTGAAAGCTGACTGCTCAAAGCCCACCGCTCACTGCACTTCGAAACCCCACAATTCCCGATTCTCCCTATCTTTTCCGGCATACGGCACACATCAGGCACTATGAGACACGTTCGATATGCGATCATCGGCGGGGGGATCAGCGGGAGCACGCTTCTGCACCTGCTCGCCTTGCGGGGAGAGGATGTCCTTCTGCTTGAACGGGAGGATGGTTCCGGCGGAGTAATTCGTTCGGAGCGGTTTGCCGGTGGGCTTATCGAGCGGGGACCGAACACGCTGCTGACCGGAAACGAGCACCTTGCCGGACTGATCGATGAACTCGGTTTGAATGAAGCGATGGTCACGGCCGATCCGGCCGCCCGCAATCGCTATGTCCTTCGGGGAGGAAGACTTCTGGCCGTTCCGACCAGTCCGCGATCTCTTGTTGAAAGCCCGCTTCTCTCCGGCAGGGGAAAGCTGCGCCTGCTCCGCGAATTCTTCCTCGGGGGATCGAAGTCGATGAACGGAAACGAGGAGAGTGTCGCCTCGTTTGTCGAGCGCCGCTTCGGTCGCGAACCCCTGGCCTACGGCGTCGATCCGTTTGTCTCCGGCATTTATGCGGGAGATCCTGCGTTGCTCTCGCTTCGCCATACGTTCCCGATGCTTCCTGAACTGGAGAAGGAGTATGGAAGCGTATTCAAGGGGATGATGCGAAAGGGAAAGGAGAGAAGAAGGCGAGGCGAGACCCGAAGCCCGCGCATCATGTTTTCGTTTCAGGACGGACTTCAGGCAATTCCCCGTGCGATCGAGGAGAGGTGGGAGGAGCAGATGGTCCGGAATGCCGGAGTGACGTTGCTGGAACGGGAAGGAGAAGGCTGGCGTCTCGAGTTCGATTCCGGGAAAGGTGAGGATAGTGTCCGGGCAGAGAACGTGATCCTTGCGACGAACGCTCCGGCTGCCGCCCGACTCCTCGCACCGGTGGATAAGAAACTGGCCGACACGTTGCGCCGGATCGTCCATGCTCCGGTTGCCGTCGTCCATCTCCTCTACGATCCTCCGACCGTCGGCCATCGGCTCGACGGATTCGGTCTGCTGGTTCCGTCCGTCGAGAAGCGGGATATTCTTGGTGTGATCTTCTCCTCCACAATTTTTCCCTCACGTTCCCCCGAGGGGAAGGCTCTGCTGACGGTCTTCATTGGTGGAAGACGACGTCCGGAACTGACCCGGCTGGAGGAAAAGGAACTAGCCCGCCTTGCTCATCGCGAAGTTGCCGATATTCTTTCGGTCGCATCCGAACCGGTCGCCTCGCAGGTCACCGTCTGGTCGACCGGGATACCACAGTACGAGATCGGATACGGACAGATCCTGCAGGGAATAGAGGAAGGGGAGGCGCGACTTCCCGGACTTCACCTGCTTGGCAGCTATCGCGGCGGCGTCTCCGTTCCGGACTGTGTGAAGTCCGCATACGAACTTGCCGAAACCTTACTGAACGCATCGTAAACCGTTATCTCTCGGGGCTGTGCCGCGGTGCGGGATGAAGCTGGATACGGAAAACCATAGTAGTTATATGAACAGCACACTTGACCTTATACACCGACCCCGCCGACTGCGGCGGACCGAAGGAGTTCGCGATCTCGTCAGGGAGACGCGGCTCCATCCGTCGAACTTCATCTATCCGATCTTCATCGTCCCCGGCCAGGGCGTTCGTCGCGAGGTCTCCTCGATGCCGGAAGTCTTTCAGCTTTCGGTGGATGAACTCCCGCGTGAATGTGAGGAACTGATGGAACTCGGCGTCCGGAGCGTGATCCTCTTCGGGATTCCGGAGACGAAGGATGCCGAGGGGAGCGGAGCCTGGGCCGAAGAGGGGATCGTGCAGCGGGGGATCCGGAAGATTCGTGCGGAGATGCCGGAGATGACGATCGTCACCGACGTCTGCCTCTGCGAATATACCGACCACGGCCACTGCGGTCTGCTCGACGGAGAGCATATCCTGAACGATGAATCGGTGGCTCTCTATGCCCGAACTGCGGTCTCTCATGCCGAGGCCGGGGCCGATATCATTGCCCCGTCAGACATGATGGATGGTCGCGTCGCCGGGATTCGGGACGGACTCGACGGAGCCGGTTTCGCGGATATTCCGATCATGTCCTACGCCGTCAAATATGCCAGCAGTTTCTACGGACCCTTCCGGGACGCCGCCGGCGCGACTCCCGGGTTCGGCGACCGCAGATCGCACCAGATGGACCCGGCCAATGCCCGCGAGGCGATGCGGGAAGCGCAGCTCGATCTGGAGGAAGGGGCCGATATCCTGATGGTGAAACCGGCGATGCCGAACCTGGACATTATCGGCGAACTCTATCGCCGGACCGATCTGCCGATTGCCGCCTATCAGGTCTCCGGCGAGTACGCCATGCTCCACGCCGCCGCCCGCAACGGCTGGCTTGATCTGGAGAGAACAATGGAAGAGTCCCTCACCTGCATCCGGCGCGCCGGCGCGTCGATCATCATCACATATTTTGCCAAAAGGATGGCACGAATTCTTCGCCGGTAAGGTTATGAATTCCTGATCCCTCAACGGGTGCGACCGGGGATCATTATCTTGCAGCGGTTTACGAACTAACAACAGGATTTCCCTTGCAGAGTACAACCGATCATTCGACGGAACTTCTCCATCGTTCCGGCCGATCCGACTCCAGACCCGGACTTGCCGGGGATCTGCGGACCGGATTCCGGAAGAGACCGAAGGAACTCCCTCCCATATACTTCTACGATGAACGGGGATCGGAACTCTTCGAACGGATTACGCAGCTTCCGGAGTATTACCAGACGCGGACCGAGCGGCGGTTGCTGGAGTCGATCGTCCGGGAACTTGCCGCCGGGGAGTATGCCGAACTGATCGAGTTCGGTTCCGGCAGCTCGGCCAAGACCCGCGTGCTGCTCGACGGGATGACCGCAACGTCGTCGGCGGCGACTCTGGAACGCTATGTGCCGATCGATGTCAGCAGCGATTTCCTTCTGGCGACCGCCGAACGGCTGAGCAGGGATTATCCGTCGCTGGAGATCGCTCCGGTGGTCGGAGATTTTCGTGAGGGATTGCAGGGAGTTCCACGTGTCGGTTCGGCCCTGATTATCTTTCTCGGCGGCACCATCGGCAATTTTCATTACGATGAGAGTGTGCAGTTCCTTTCGACTGTGGCGGAGGGGATGTCCGGGGAGGATGCCTTTCTGATGGGGGTCGATCTGGTGAAGGACCCGGCACTCCTCCACGCCGCCTACAACGATGCCGAAGGGATCACCGCCGAGTTCAACAGAAACGTATTGCGCGTCATTAACCGTGAGCTGAACGGGGAGTTCGATCCGGAAGCGTTTTATCACTATGCCTTCTATAATCCGGACGATACGCGGATCGAGATGCGCCTTGTCAGTCGGCGGGATCAGACCGTAAAGATCGGAGATCTGGAGATGAGTGTCCGGTTCCGTGAAGGGGAATCGATCCTGACGGAGATCAGCCGGAAATTCACGCGAGCCTCTGCCGAACGCCTGCTGGAGGATGCCGGGATGTCCCTTGTCGAGTGGTGGAGCGATCCGGAAGATCTGTTCGGACTGGTTCTGGCGAAGAGAAGGGGGAGAGGGGGATAAGGTTCTTCATTGAATAGACTGAGCGGAACAAAGGGAGAGGGAAATCTATGGGTGTGTGGTGCCGGCATCCGCGTCCATCCGTCCCGATCCGTATGATCCGTGTACGATTTTACTACCGCTTCATTTACTCAACATATTCGATTTTTTCGCCAGCATTCTCCATGCCGATCGCCAACGCCGTTCTTGCCGAATCCGATCTCTACAGACAACTGCTCGATGAGGTATTCACCTCGGCCCGTCCCGACCGGGATCGCGTCGGGATCGAAGTCGAATACTTTCCCGTTCTCGCTTCCCGACAGTACAGCGGAGAAGCGCAGCCGGGCAGGGATGCCGCAGAGGACTTTATCGGACTCTATCCCTGGCTGACGCTTCTGGCCGACCGTTACGGCTGGAAGTCTGCTGCCGTGGAGTCATCGGCTGCGATTGCCTTCCTGTGCCCCGGGGGGGGGAGGGTGACGCTGGAACCGGGTGGACAGATCGAGTACAGCACTTCGCCGCACGATACGGCGACCGGGGCGCTGGAGGATGCCGGATGCTTTGAACGCCTTCTGATCGAAGAGGGAGAGAAGGTCGGCCTGATCTTTCCGATCGAGGGATTCAACCGGCATCTCGGAAGTGAAGTCCCCCGGCTTGTCGTGCGGAAACCCCGCTACATCGTGATGGACCGGCACTTCGACCGGATCGGTCCCTACGGACGGATGATGATGCGGCAGACCTGTGCGACGCAGATCAATCTGGACTTCGGTCCCCCTGATGTCGCCGTTGAACGATGGCGACTGGCCAACCTTGCCGCCCCGGCGTTGAACGCTCTCTTTGCCAATTCCCCCCGCGACCATGGGGGGGAACGATACCGGAGTTTCCGATACGAGATCTGGCGGAACACCGATCCGTGCCGGACCGATCTTCCGTACGATCGCGTCGCATCGGACGATCCGGTCGCCCTCTATCTCCGGTTTGCTCTCGACGCAACCGTTCTCGTGATCGCCGACCCGACCGACGGCTTTCGTGCTCCCTCCCGTCCCATGACCTTCCGGGAGTGGATGAGCGACGGCGAGCCGACCTTCCCCGACATGGAGGACTGGCGTACGCATCTGACGACCCTCTTTCCCGATGTGCGACCGCGGGGCTTTATCGAGATTCGTTCGATCGATGCCCTCGCCGGGGCCGAACGCCGTGTCGCAGTCGAACTGGTCAGTGGTCTGATCTACAACGAGCGATGCCGAAAGAGAGGGCTGGCATTGTTTGAAGATCCGTCGTTGCTGAGAAAAGGGAGTCCCCACGCCCCCCGGGAAGACCGCTTCGGTGTGGGACGAAGGTTGATGGAGATCGGACTGGAGGAGATGGGATCGGAAGCGCTGCGGGGGTATTACGATGGCACGATTGTCCGGGCTGGAAATCCGGTTTGAGGTTGCGTGACCGGGAGGGGGCTTGCGGCCGGGTCTTTTCTTTGTGAATTTTTGTGTCCGCCGCGGCGGATGGTGTCTTTGTGGTGAAAAAACACAAAGACACCAAGGACACAAAGAAGCCACAAAGTGTACGGCTCCGAAATTGCGGTCAGTTTCCCCCCGTTCGTATCTCTTTTTATCCGTCTCCCCGACCCCGCATATCCACGTCTCTTTTTTCTTAGCTTTATACGCTTTCGACGGAGGGTCGGGAAAACCGATTTCTTTGTCCTCCTCCCTGACCGACAGGAGATCGTAACGCAATATTCATCATATCCTTGGATCACGCAGAACATGGCCGATCACAATTTTGACGTCGTCGTTATCGGAAGCGGACCGGGTGGCTATATTGCCGCCATCAGAGCCGCACAACTGGGACAGAAAGCCGCAGTCATCGAAGCCGACCGGCTTGGGGGCGTTTGTTTGAACTGGGGGTGCATTCCGACCAAAGCTCTGCTGAAGAATGCCGAATACAGACATTTCCTGAACGAGGCGGGGGAATGGGGCTTCTCGCTCGGTGACGTCTCGGTCGATTTCCCGAAAGTGATCTCCCGCAGCCGCGACGTGGCCGATCAGAATTCCTCCGGCGTCAGCTTCCTGATGAAGAAGAACAAGATCGATGTCTTCATGGGGTGGGGCTATATCGTCGATGCGAACACGGTCGAGGTGCGGGACAAGGATGGAAAGGCGACCGAGAAGTTGACGGCGAAGTCGATGATCATCGCCACCGGTGCAAGCCCCCGCATCTTCCCGGGCATCGAGGTCGACTATAAGAAGGTGATTACTTCAAAGGAGGCCCTGACCTTCGACAAGCTTCCGAAGTCGTTGATCGTGATCGGTGCCGGAGCTATCGGGGCGGAGTTCGCCTATTTCTATAATGCCTTCGGCACGAAGGTGACGATCGTCGAGTTCCAGCAGAACATCCTGCCGGTGGAGGATGAGGACGCTTCAAAAGAGGTGGCCCGGGCGTTCAAGAAGCAGGGAATTGCCGTGAAGAACGGAACAAAGGTCGTCTCGGCTAAGGCAAGCGGCGACGGAGTGGAAGTAGTGGTGGAGAACGGCAAGGGGGAGCAGGAGACGTTGAAAGCCGATATGGCCCTGAACGCCGTCGGCGTCACCGGCAATATCGAAGGATTCGGTCTGGAGAATATCGGTGTGGAGATCGAACGGGGCCATATCAAGGTGGATGAATTCCTCCGGACGAACGTCCCGGGCGTCTACGCCATCGGCGATGTCATCGGTGCGCCGTGGCTGGCCCATGTCGCCTCGATGGAAGGTGTCGTCGCCGCCGAACATATTGCCGGACATGCCGAGCACGGCATGGACTACGGCAATATCCCGGGCTGTACCTACTGCCAGCCGCAGGTTGCGTCGGTCGGCATGACCGAGAAGGCGGCGCGTGAGGCCGGCTATGAGGTGAAAATCGGCAAGTTCCCCTTCAAGGCCAGCGGCAAGGCCCGGGCTATCGGCCATACCGACGGATTTGTGAAGCTGGTGATCGACGCGAAATACGGCGAGATCCTCGGCGGACATATCGTCGGTTCGGAGGCGACCGAGATGATCGCCGAGATCGGTCTGGGACGGGCCGCCGAGGCGACCGGTATGACGGTCCACCGGACGGTCCACGCACATCCGACCCTCTCCGAAGCGGTGATGGAGGCGGCGGCGGATGCGTATGGGGAAGCGTTGAATATGTAGGAGTTGGGAGTTCGTAGAGTTTATAGAGAGAAGAGTGTGAGGGTGTAGGGGTGGGGGAGTGTATGAGTGAGGGGGCCGGAGATCTACGGCCTGTAGGGGGCAAAAACTTTTGCCCCCACTCCATGGAGACACACTTCTTCTGTTGAACGGAACGGTACCAATTACCCGGTCATTTTGAAATTTTCATTTTGCCTTTTGAATTGAACATAGAGCCGTGGCGCGTGGGCAACCGGGTGAATCTGTTGCTGCTGGAGCAGCCCAACGGCGATTTCGCCCACACCATGGTGCGGCAGTTCTTTTACTCGGCCTTCGCCGATCTCTATTGGCGCGCGATGTTGTTTTCGGGTGTTGGGTGGGTGGGGGGGGTG
>CAMLOB010000183.1 GCA_946481475.1 uncultured Chlorobiota bacterium
CGGCAATCGTCCCGAGTTCAACAGACCGATCCTGAACGAGACGGGTTCTCCGGGACAGAGCTTCCCGAGATCAATCGTGTCCGCCTCTGCCGCAAGTTCAACGCGGGCAAGTTCGCCTTCAAGCGGAACGATCAACTCCGGAGCATTGCTCGCATCACTCACAATGTGCAGGCTGCCGGAAAAGATCCCTTCATCGGTCGGCAGGAAGATGATGGTGATATCCAGAAAGCCTCCGGGATCAATCGTCTGCGGCAGCCGAACCGGTTCCATCGTAAACGGCGGTCCCCCCTGAATCTCGACACCATCAATCGTCAACGGGGCATCTCCGGGATTGCCGATCCGGACAACGGACGTATCGGCAAAACCGGCACAGAGCTGCGGAGAAAACCGGACGACATCGGGTCCGGCAATTGCCGGAGCGTTCGAGATGATGCCCTCGCCGATCAGACCGACCAGAGCCGGTGAACCGATCTCGCTGTAGAACAGACCGACGGTGCTGTTGGTGATCCCGATCCTTTCGGGAGCAAAGGCAAGGGGTATCCTGAGCGAATCTCCGGGGGCGAGCGTTATCGCAGAGAAAGGACCGGTCAGCAGAAACTGTTCGTTGTCCGGTCCCAGAAGCAGGAGGCTGTCGATCCTGACCTCAGCCGTTCCGGTATTGACCGCCACGGCAAGACTGTCACGCTTCCCGCCGACGGTGACCTTGCCGAAGTCGATGTAGTCTCCGGTCAGACCGATGATCTTCACCGGAGGGATCACACCGATGCCGGTCAGATTCCGTTCCAGCGTATCGGACTGCGTGATAATCCGCATCTTCGCCCGCCGTCCCCCGGCAATCCAGGGTTTGAAGCCGATCTCGACCGTCCGGGCCTCACCCGGAGCAAGGTCGAACGGACCGTTTCCGGAAAGAATCGTGAAGTCGGAGGGGTGGTTGCCGGCCAGTTTCAATTCAAGGATGTGAGCCGGAACCGGGCCGACATTCCGGATGCAGGCCTGGATGATCGAATCCTTCTGTCTTCCGACCGGAACCCTGCCGAAATCCACATCAACTCCATCGATCGCGGGAACGACGATTTCCCAGAGCGTATCGGACTGATCCTGAGCGACCTCCAGCGTCCGCGCCGCCCAGATGCGAACCGTTCCGTCATTGGATCCTGTGGCGATCAGGCTGCCGTCACTATTGAAGCAGGTCGCGTTCACCGTTCCGGTATGTCCGGGGAACTCACGAACGATATCGCCGAGAACCCCCTCTCTCAATGTCGCCTCGCCGTCACTCATCAGAAATCCGCTTTCGAGCGAATGGACATCAAAGTCAATCATGAAGGATTCCGGCAGATAGAGTCGCCGGTTGACGCGATCCCCCGTTATCTGCACAACAAGTTTGCCGTCGGTCTCACGCGAAACGATATAGAGGTATTCGCTGTTATACGTGTATCCGATCCGCACCACCTCACCGTACGGATGAAGCGTTTCCGAAACGGTCGTCAACGCCGGATCCCACTCCTGCAGAATCCCCTCTTTCCCTCCGATCAGAAAACGTTGCCCGTCCGGCGAGAACGTTCCGTGATTATAAAAGGCTCTCGGATCCTTGATCTCTCTGAGCAGGGATCCGGACGGAACATCCCAGAGATATAATGCCGTATCTCTCAGAGCCGTCACCCCCACCGACACCAGTCCACGGCTATCCGGCGTAAAGCAGAGCGTCCCCTTCAATCCCTGGGACAACCACCGGTTGTTGTAATACGCGTTGGGAAGCTTATGCAGAAGAGCTCCATCCTCAAGGTTCCAGACCAGGACGGTACGATCGACCGGATTTCCGACGGCTGCCAGTTTTCCGTCGGGACTCACGGCAAGCTGGGAGGCTCTGGACGTCCCTCCGGTCATACTTACCAGCGTCCCTTTCAGTCCATCCCACACGCTGACGATCCCCTCATCGGTCAGGGTCACCACGCGCCTGCCGTCCGGCATAAAGGCCATATCGACAACAGCCGAATTGTGGGGGAGCAGGGCGATACGCTCTTTGGAACTCAGTTGCGTGATGCGGGCCAGACAGGTTGAACTTGGTCTGTTCGGGACGTGCCAGAGATAGCTCAGTCCGGATGTCTCCGGAACGATGAGATCCCAGGTCGCCCCGCCGTCGACGCTGTATTCCAGACGGACCGGGTCTTCCGGGAGAATCCCTTCCCATCGGATGACCGTGTCCGCCCCGACAATGAACGATTCTCCGCCGTTCGGGTGAACCAGACGCAACTCTTCAAATTCGATTCCGCGAAACCCGCCGGTGCAGGTAATCACCGGATCTTCGCACGCGTCGGTCTCCACAATGAATTCCCCGACGGCAAGCAACGTGTCGACCGGAGAGAAGCGGACCGTCAGACTGAGGGTTTCACCCGGGGCAAGCGTGCGCGGAAGGAAGTTCGGCTGCTCTTCAAGTTCGACGATGGAAAAAAGGGGATTTGTTCCCTTGATCTCCTCAATGGTGATTGTGCCGTTCACCCCCTTGAGTTCGGTCGCCAGTTCATACGACCCTCCGGGCGCAGGCGAACCGAAGTGGAACGTTGACGGGATAACGCTCAGAAATTCGCCCGACGGAGGAGGAGCCGGATATTGCGAGACGTCGGCAACCGTCAAGGCCGGTATGCCGACCGACACCACACGGTTGCTCTGCCGACCACCGAAACAGTTCCCCTTGCTCAGCCACTCCACCCGGCAGGGAGGCTCCCCCTGGATCCGCTCCAGAATGAGTTCGTATATCTGCCTGATCTCATCGGCATCAGAAAGGTAATCGAAACAGATTCCTCCGGTCTCTTTTGCCAACCGGCGCAACGCGTTCGGCGCGGCCAGACCGACAGCCAGGCAGTAGACCTCGATGTCGTTCTTCCGGGCCAGATCGATCACCGCCTCTTCGTTGGTAAAACTTCCCAACCCGTCGGTCAGAAAGACCAGGACTCTCTTGTAGGTACCGGTTCGGGCAACCGTCAGTCCCCCGGCGGGCCAGCCGATCATCGCTTCGTCGTAGTTCGTCCCCCCGTCAAATGCCTGCAGAGCGTTGACCACATCGACCAGTCGATTCCGGTCGCGGGAAAAATACTGGTTGATGTAGCTGCGACTGTTGAAACTGGTCACCGCACAGACCGAGGAATCGAGTTCCATCCGGCGAAGCCAGGAGACGGCCCCCTCCTTGACGACGTCGAGTCGCGTCAGAGGGCTGTTGTTGATCTTCGTGTTCATCGAACCGGAAAGGTCAATCGTCAGGACGGCCGATATGACGGGAGGGGCCGGCCGTGCGGGACAGGTAAGGTTCAGGATCGGTGCCCTCACCTGATTTTCGGTGATGATAAGATCGTTCGTCGTCAGATCGCGAACAAATTCCCCATCCTCATCATAAGCATAGAATTCCGCCGAGACGATCGGGTAGTTTGAAGGATCGATGTTGAAGATCCGCAACGAGGGTTGCGCACCGGCTGCTACGGTGCCCAGAAGGAACAGGAGGGAGAGAAGAGCAAATCGTACAGAACGTGCTGCCATGCGAACCTCCGGACAGGTTGAAGCGGGGCATAAGGACGACAAGGCCCTATGTGTCGGCGGAGACCATTGCCGGCATCCACCGTCAGGTTCGGGCAAGATACACTCTGTTAAAGGCAAAAGCAAGCCTGGAAGCCTGCTTTTGTCCGGATGAAAAGGTGAGTGGAATATCAAGCAGAGTCTACTTTTTCGCACCCCCCTTGAGATGATCGAGATCAAACTCCCCATTCACCTCTATACTTCCGTCAGGACCGACCGAGTGAGCCGGTGCCGACTGTTTTTCTTCCTTTTTCTCGACCTCCTCCGTTCCGTTCAGCCCGGATTGAAGGTCTTCGGACGGATTGTCGGCACGGCGTAGCGCCGATTCTTTTCCGCGGCTCAGCCCCCCCTCTTCCAACCTTCCGGCGGCACTTTCTTCCCGAATCGGACCGGTTCCCGCTTCCTCGATATCCCCAACTGAAGCGGCATCATTATCAAATGATTCGGCTGAGGCCGGGACCGACAAGGAGGTTTCCGAGGAGACCGGTACGACAACCTCACCTTCTTCCCCCCGATCCAGCAGCACCCATGCACCGACGGCCAGGAGAAGGACAAGCAGTCCGCCGCTGATAATCTTGCCGACCGACAGCATTCCGGCAGCAGCCGTCCCGGCCGGAACCGAACGGGAGAGAGTCGAGACGGCGGCCCGGAGCTGATCGGTCTTCGCCTCCTTCAGAAGCTGCGTCCGGTCATCGCGCACCAATCCGTCAAGCCGCTCCATCCGCTCGTGTAACCGGGCAATTTCAGGGTCTTCGGCAAGAAGCCGTTCAAGCCTGATCCGATCCGTCCCGCTCAGTTCTCCCCTTTCGGCAAGGATGCGGAGCAGATCCTGATATTCCGTTGTATTCTTCATAGTGGTGTTGGTCTTTCTCACGCCGGTACGTTCAGAACATCTCCTCTTCCCCGCGATCTCCTCTGCCGAGTCTCTCCATGATCTCGGCCAGCTTTTTCCTGGCTCGCCAGGCGGTGGTGTGGATTGCCCCCCGTTGTTTGCCGAGCATCCCGGCGATTTCATCGAAGTCGTATCCGGACCAGGCGTTCAGGACAAGGATTTCACGATGCGCCTCGGGAAGTTCCTTCAGAGCCATCGTCAGCAATTCCTCCCGTTCGGTCGGCTCGGCGATTTCGGTTGTCGGATGTTCGGTCTCGGCCAGTCGCTCGATCGTCACGGACGATTTGCGGGAGCGAACCACGTTCAACGACAGGTTGCGTGCGGTGCGGAAGAGATAGCCGACCGGCTGATCCGGCGCCTCGCTCCGCTTCTCCCTGAGCCGAATGATCCTCTCCCACAGATCCTGCATCACATCACTGGCCGCAGTTCCATCCCCGATCATTTTCGCCACATAAAGCCAAAGTCGTTCGTTGTGCCGTTCGAAAAGGGTCATCAGCGCCTGGTGATCCCCGTCGAGATGGCGCGCAAAGAGCGCCCCGTCACTCTCGGAACGATCAGCCGCAACATCCTTCCGATGACTGTCCGTAGTTCTGCTCACTCGCTTGTTCCCCCCTGCCGGTACCGCAGGAAGCATGATGATCGATTCTTTCATCTCCCTTGTGCCTCTATAACACCTCTTCGGTTTGAAATCTCACACGTATCGGGAAATCCCTGTAACACGAGTCACGGTTCCCGCATCTTCTCAGATCACCGACAACGGAACAGAGGCGTATATTATGTGCCTGAACCAGATCCGAATTCATGACGCCTTGCGCCTCACATAGACCATCACACGGACAACTGATGCTCCGCCGGAGTCTCCTCTTCGCTCTTCTTATCCCCATGACCTTCGGGACCATGCAGGGACAGGAGTGGACGAAAATCCAGGTGACCGACCGTGGAGACGGTTATCAGGGAGAGACGGTTCTCCCCTCTCTGGTTATCGATCCGGCGCAGGTGATCCACGTTCTCTATGCCCGCACCGCCGGTGCCGACTCGACTCTCCCCCTTGTATCGCGGAACGTGTCGCTCCTCTACGCGCACAACGGCGGCGGCTCTTTTTCTCCTTCAACGCTTCTGTTCCAGGGATCGGGAAGTCCGTTCAGCACACTCTCCATCGACAGCAGCACGACGCTCAGTGCGATGTTTCTCCGGGACCGGGCTCCGGATTCCGGATGTCTGGAATTCTCCCGGGGGAAACCGCCGGTGATCTGGAACAATACCCCTACCGGTCAATGCGAGGCATCCTTCCCGGCACTGGCAACAGACCCGAGCGGACGCATCCACGTCACATTTGTGCGCGACGGCAAGATCCTCTACATGTACCGCGATCCCTCACCCCCTTCGGCATGGTCAACGCCGGTCGACATTTCGGCCGCACAGGAGACCGATGAACTCCCCTCGATCGCCGTGTCGCAGAGCGGCGAGGTCCACATTGTCTTCTACCGACGGAACTCCGATACGCGGCAAACGCTCTGCTACAGCAAAGGCTCCGGGACCGCCTTCTCACCTCCGCTTTCTCTGCGGACTCTCTCCCGAACGGTCAATCAATTCCAACAGGCTTACCTCTGGCCTCCACACGCCCCGTCGATTGCCGTCGACAGGGAAGGAATCTGTCACCTGGTCTTCACATCGGTCTTCGGACAGAATCCGGAAAGTGCCCATATCCTCTACAGCAACAACCGGAACGGCACGTGGAACGAGCCGACGCCGATCACCGGGATCGGCTTCTACAACAGGGCCTCCATCACGAGCGACCATGACGGGAATCTGCATGTCGGGGCGGAGCGATTCGACGGGAACGACTGGGACATCATCTATCTGCAGCGGCGGAACGGGGCCTGGCTTGCCGAGCAGGACCTGACGGCAAACGATGTGGACGACTTTGCCGGAGGGAGCGGCGGGAGATTCATCGCCGTCAGGGATTCGGCCGTTGCCCTGGCCTATCAGACGTTCGAGAAGATCGATCCCGGACGCCCGAGTCCCGCCGACAAAAACGAGATCGCCGTTCTGACGACGCTCCTCGCCCCGGAGCCGGTTCTCTCCCTCTCACCCGACACAATCGACTTCGGAACGATTCGCGTCGGCACGTGCAGGGATTCGGGTCTGCTGGTCACCAATATCGGAACCGGACTGCTGGAAACGACGGAGCCGCACGGGATCAACGGAGGAGACGGGGCGTTTCTGATCAGGGATGAGGCCTCATTCTCCATCCAACCCTCCGATGGAGATTCGGTCCGGCTCCGCTTCTGTCCTCCGGACAGGGGCCCCTTCGAAGGGAGACTGCGGATCGCGACGAACGCCGGAGAACGGATCGTCCTTCTGCGAGGAACCGGCGAGGCGAACAGGACACCCTACCGACTCAGTCTGGACACCGTCGCCGCACGGGTCGGCGAGCCGTTTCTGCTGACGATGAGCCTGAGCCCGAAGCCGACCATCGATGCGAAGATCGACAGTTTCTCCATCGAGCTGTCGTTCGATCCGAATGCTCTCTTCTTCCACCGACTTGTCGACGGCAACGGCGCACGGCTTTTGCAAGCCGGACATGGAAGGATCCGGATCGAACGTCCCCCCGGCAGTTTCATCCTCGATTCGATGCTCTTCCGGCTTGAGTGCGAGGGACTCCTCAGCGGTCGCCCGGTCAACACGGTGGCGATCACCAGCGCATCGTTCCTCGGCGTCACCAGGACAATCGATACGGCCGGAGGACTGGTCTACCTTGAGGGCTGCGATATCTCCCGGGAGGTC
>CAMLOB010000184.1 GCA_946481475.1 uncultured Chlorobiota bacterium
CGGCTCGTCGGTCGGTCTTGTGTGGGATGCGTGGAACCACGTCGCCGTCACTTCGAACGGATCGACCGTTCGGTTCTACATCAACGGGACCGAAGCCGGCACCTACACCGACAGCAGGTCGATTTGGCACCAGTCCCCCTCCTCCGCAGCCCTCTACTTCGGCAGTTGGTACGACAAGTCTCTGGGGAAGGTCGAGTCGTGGATGCTGCCGCACGGGCGGCTGGACAATCTCTACTTCTGGGGATTGCAGCGGAGCTACGGCGATATCAAGGCCGGCATGCTGGGGAACTGGTCGAAAGCCGCCGGAGGGTTCGGTCTGGTGGAGTGGTTCCTCTTCGATTCCCTGAGCGCACCGAACGGAGCACAGCTCACCCTGCATGACAGCGCCTTTACGGCTGCGTCAACCGTTCCCTACTTCAGTCTTCCGACCGGCTACGGATACGGATCGAGCGACGTTCTGCTCCTCTGGGAGGGGCGCACCGGAGGAAGTTCTTCGATTCTGCAGGCATCCATTGCGCCCGGTGCAGATGACGAGTATCTGGCCGTCGGACATAGCGACAGTGCCATGACGCTGAGGACAAGTTCCATTCCGGGGGTGAGCCGGCAGATGCGTCGTTCGTGGGGGGTGATGCCGGTGGGGGTGACCGGAGGAACCTTTACGTTCGATCTTTCCGGAGTCAGCGGACTGGACGCCGGCAACGGGGTGATTCTGATCTCCGATACGTCCGACTTCAGCCGGAATGTGGAGTATCTTTTTGCGAAGAATCCGGCGGTGACGACAAGTCTTTCCGCCAACTACCGCTTCCGCACCGACACGGTGTACGCCACGCTCGGGGAACTCTCGTTCCTCCGTCCGGCACTGAACGCTTCGCTCGGTTTCGGTCCCTTTGCGCAGAGCGAGAACAACCTCAACACCTTCACCGTCGACTCGCTTCCGTCCGGCACCTCCGGCATCTCCTTCTCACTCTACGATGTCAACAGAGGAGTGACCATCGACTCGGTTTCAGTCAGTCCATCGAGTCCCTCCTACACCTACCAGATGGGAGATCTGCCGGTCGGTGCGATCCTTCGTGTCGACATCCGGACTTCCTCGCTCGGCGGAACGCTTCGCTTTGTCGAGCCGCTGGCGATTGCCGAACAGAAGCCGAGCATCACCTCGTCGACCGGGTTCGACGAGTACGTTCTCTACACGCCGAAGACCGTGATCTACGCAGTCGATTCGCTCCCCACCGCCACCACGGCGGTGACCATGCGACTGGCCGACATCAACGGGGCCACGGTCCGGTTCATCGATACATCGGGAATCCTCGTGATGGATTCGCTCCGCATCGACACCTCGTCGACCGGCGGGGCATTCATCACCGAGGCGGAGTGGACCGTGAAGCTGGACACGCTCGATCTTCCGCTCGGGACGCAGCTTGCGGTGCTGGTGGAACATACCGGCGGAGTCCCCGGGGGGACCGAGTATTTCGTTCCGCTGCAGATTCTTCCCCCCCGTATGACCGTGTTCTCTACAGACGGCTTCGGTCCCTTCGTCTCGAACAACTACAGTCGCGTGATCAACCCGACGACGCCGTGGGAGGATGTCCCGGACGTCACGAACCGGTTTACGGTGGAGCCGCTTCCTCCCCGGACCAGCCGGGTGATTTTCCGGGCGATGCTGAAGGATTCAACCTTTGTTTATTTCGATACCGTCAGTTCCAACGGTTCCCAGTGGCTGACCGCAGCCGAGAGTGATGCGGTGGTGATGACCGGTCTCTCTCCGAACGTCCGGGGAGCGCAGGCTGTGATTATTGCTCAGGGGGGACCGACCGGAGGACTTCTGGTGGAGCATGGGCTGCACATCACACCGCAGCTTCCCCGCGTCTTCTTCACCCCGTCGGATTACGACAACGTGGTCCGCAACCCCTATAACGTCAACGACAGGAAGCAGACGCCGGTAACCGTGCGGGTGGAGCCGAGCACCCGGCAGACCGATTCGGTGGTGGCGGAGATCGTCGACCTGAGCGGACAGACCATCTACAGAACCCGGCTTTCCCCTGTCGGCGGAACGACCCCCGGCTACAGCTTCAGCTACGATTTCGCCTCGCTCTACTTCACCGCCGATTCGATCATCTTCCACACCTGGTCGCCGGAATTTGCCGACTCGATCCGCTCGGCGGCCGACATCACGCTGATCCCGCCGAGGCCGGTGGTCAGGGCGCTCAACGGTATGAAGACCTATCATCCGGGGAGCAGCTTCTGGGAGTTCTTCGAGATCTCCGGGGTCGTCCCGGAAGTCCGGCGTGTCGATGTAGACATCAGAGCGGGCGGAAATTTGGTGGCCGAGATTGAGGACCTGTTCCTGTCGACGGGCCGTCTCTGGTCTCCCGGCACTCCCTACAACCAGTCGCTCCGGTTTGACGGAGCCTCGACATGGCTCAGCACCGAGCCGATGGATTCTCCGTTTACCCTGCTCTGCTGGTTCCGTTCCACCGATTCGAGCGCCCCTCTTCTCGGCTTGCAGAATCCGGCAAATCAGCACTATACTCCTCTTCTCTACCTTGACGAGGCCGGGCGTCTGGTCTACACATTGACCGATTCGGCCAGTGGCGCAAGCAGACAGATCAGGAGCGTCGGCACGTTCAATGACGGGGAGTGGCATCACGTGGGATTGACGTATGCAAAGGCGGATCGGACGATGGAACTTTACGTGGACTTCGGTGCCCGCGAGGCCTCGACTCAGGCTCCGGCCAACGCCCGGACCGGGGCGATCATCATCGGTCGGGGAGGCTTTATCACGTCCGATACCATCCCTGCCGGATACTTTGCCGGGAACATCACCGAACTGACCGTCTGGAAAGGGCGAAAGGACTACGACTCGCTTGTCGGTATAGCCTATCCGAGCGGATTGCTGAACTGGAGCGTGGATGGAAACAACGGGAATTACATGGGTGAGGAGCCGTGGGGATTGACCCACCATATCCCCTTCAACGAGGGGGGAGGGAATCTGGTGCTGGACGAGATGAAGCAGGATGAGTACGTTATTCACGGAACTGCCGAGTGGACGCTGGTGAAAGGGATGCGGAAGGGGACTGTGGGGTGGAACCTGGAGACGACCGGAGTAATCCGCGATCCGGAAGCGCAAATTGACAGTGCATCTCTTGTGGTCTCTCTGTACTATCCCGGATCGCCGTCGAACGGCGAACCCTACACGACATGGTTGCCGCTGGCGTGGGACACCGTCATGTATGTCCGTTCCGACCGTGGCTTCGGCCCGTTCCGTCAGGGTGTAGAGCTCGACGTCACGTTCACCGGAACGATGTTCGAGAATCTGGGGGAGACGTCGGTTACCGCCGTCCTTGCCGACTCGAACGGCAGTGCCATCCGGACGCACACCGACAACGTCGTGCCGGGGGAGGGATTGAGCTGGACGTTCGATATGGGGGAGGCGAAACCGGGATCGACTCTCACCTTCACCGCCCGGAACGCTTCCAATCACGTGGTTCATGTCTCTCCTCCGTACGAGTTGATCGTCGAACCGTTTGTGCCGCCGACCGTTGCGGGACTTACCGGTCCGTTCAAACGGGCGATCGTCGACGGGACAATGCCCGACTCGAACACGTTCACGATTACGAGTTTCGAGAACGATGTACGGTTTGCCGGAATCTTCTACGGTCCGGACTGGACGAGGATCGATTCGATAGGGGCCTCCAACGTCGACGATACCACCTGGAAGGTGACCTACGACATGGCGGCGCTGAAGCCGCCGACCAGCTATCTTGTGGTGGAGACGTTTGTCGGCAACGACGGCTCGCCCGATGCGCGGGACACGGTGACGCTCGATATCCTTGAGACCCGTCCGGCCTGGATTGACGGGGATGCGACGATCAGCGACGTCACGGTTGCCGGCAACGGAAATATCTCGTTCCACGTCCTGAGCACGCTGGCCGATCCGGTCAAGTTGATTCTGCCGGGAGCCACGCCGCCGGACAGCAACAAGATTGTAGAGCTTCGGCAGACACTCGACGTGCCGATTCCGAAGGAGATACCGATCCTCGGCGGAGCCCATCTCACTTCCGCCTATCCGAAGGTAAGCGCAAGCGTAACCTATAATCCTGCCGGCGGCGTTCTGTCGCTGAACGGACAACCGACCGTTTCGGGGGGATCGAAGTTCCTCTCGCAGGACTGGCCGTTCATCACGAGCAATACCAACGCGACGATCGATCAGCACAACAATCTGCAGATGAACCACAAGGATGACTGGTCGATCACTTCGGCCATCCCCGGCTTCAGTTCCTCGATCGGAAACAGCGGGAGCATCTTCACGCTGATCAAGGCCCTGATTCAGGGAGAGCAGGCGGTGCAGAAACTCGACGTCGTCAGCCCGTACGTCTCGTTCCGGCCGCTGGTCGGCGTCGGAGGGACGACGCGTCTCCACGTCGGAACGAACGACAGCGGACAGTGGGGGGCGATCGGAGAGCTCAATCTTGATGGAGGCGACAATCCGAACGATGCCTCCTATCAGGTTGCCCAGTTCGGTCTCGGCTTGCAGATCGGCATCGGTGTGCAGGCATTCTGGGGGGCGGCGGCGTGTGAATTTGATCTGTCGGCCGAAGGGTACGTTGCCGGAGGGGTCTCGTATATCACCGTTCCGGAGCCGAAGCAGAAGGAGCTCAGCGCAATCGGCTTCAACATGTATGGAGAGATCGTCGCGAAGTTCCTCTGGGGACTGGCCCGCCGAACCCTGTGGGGACCGGATATGTTCTTCCACCACTCCTGGGGAGACAAGATCCCTCCTCTCTGGCCCAGACCGACGGCAGGTCCTTACAGCGCGCTGGGCACCGAAGAAATAAAAGAACCTGCGACGGCCGGAGGTCAGGTGCAACTGAACTCCGCCCTGCAGGCAACGATTGCTCCGCTGGTCTATCCGCAACCGGCCACTTCCTCGCGTCACGATGCGCTCGGTGTTGTCTGGATCGAGCAGGATCCGAACACGGGACGGGGGACGCTGAAGTTCGCATCTCTTTCGTCGGGTTCTACCACTCTGGCCGATGCGATCATCATCGCATCGAACAGCAATGCGATCAGTGTGCCGCGAGTGGATAATCTGACGGACTCGACCCATCTGGTTGTCTGGTCGCAGAGTCGTTACAGTGCCGGCTCGGTCCCCTTCGATGCCGATCCGCTTCACATGGCGCAGAGCATCGACATCTGGTATGCCGTAGTCAATGCGCGGTCGAAGGTGGTGGAGCAGACCGGGGTTCTCGGGGACGATTTCTCCGGAAGCGCCAGCGGACGGCTGGAGGGGAATCCGGATGTCACGGCGCTGAATCCGGAGACGGGAATGGTGACCTGGATTGTCGGCGATCCGGGGAGCCGGAGTTCCGAAATCTATTATGCGCTGATCGGCAAGGGGACCGAAGGATGGGAGGCGACCACTCCGGGCTTCGCCGTGGAACTGAACGGAGTCGAGTCCTCGCTGCGGGTGATTGCCACAGGAGAAAGTACCGCTGCCGCAGTCTGGATCAACCGGTCCGCCAGTTCCTCTTCCGACCCTTCGGTGATGACGATGAACTGGAACGGCAATAGCTGGAGCAGCACGACGCAGTTGCTCCCTCGCTCGCCGGATTTTCTCTACAACGAACTGGATGGCGTTGTCGATGACGGCCGCGGTCTTCTGGCCGTCAGCGGTCTGAGCGAACGGAACGGACAGGTCGTCAACCGGATAGCGATGATTCCGTGGAACGGAACCGCATGGGATGCGGCTTCGCAGTTCACGCATACCGACACTTCGGGCTATCTGCAACGGCCCCGCGTCGGGCTGGATGACGATGGTGTTGCGTCGGTTCTGTTCCAGATCGCCAACAGTGCGGTCACCAACGAGACGCGGGTCAGCCACCTGGATCTGATTCTCGTTGACCTGAACGACGGAGCCTCGATCCGTCACCACGCCGCTCACGAGCTTCTGTGCGATACCGGAACGATGCTGCGCGGAAGCGCGGCGGCGATGTACGGCAAGCGGTTGGTGGCGTTTGCTCATGAGGTCAAGACGCCATACGCAATTCATGAACCGGTGAACGGACGTCAGTTCGGCCGGCTTCCGACAAACCTGATCATCCGGGCGGTGGAGATCACCGATAATCTCGACATTCGGGATGCCGACGAGGAAGATCTCCTCTCATCGGTTCGGGAACGGCCGATTCTCCGGAACGAAGGAGGCGGGACCATCGAGTCGATCACGCCGATCCCCTTTGCGGAGCATGCCCGGATCGTCTATCGTCTTCAGCGGAGCGGAGAGGTTCGACTGGAGGTGATCGATGCCGCCGGAGGACTCGTTGCCCTGCTGAGTGAAGGGAAGCTGGAAGCCGGAGAATACACGGCACAACTTTCCGGAGCAGACCTGCCGAACGGAGCGTACTTCGTGCGCCTGACCGTCGAGGGGAAGGGGATCACGCGGGGGGTGTTGAAGGTGGAGTGAGAGGGGAGTTGGGAGTCGGGAGTTAAGGGTCAAGAGTCGGGAGTCGGAAGGGATGTTGCGTTGATTGATTACAGGGGCCTTCTCTACTGTGGGTGGAGAGGGCCCCGTCTGTTGGTGTCGGAGCCGGTCGTTTGAAGCGAGGGGAGGAGACCACAAACAAATTACTCAGTGCATTGAGTAATTTTACTCAGTGCATTGAGTAATTTGTAGAAGCTGAGACTTGCGCCGCAACCATTCCGGACAGATGTACACACGACCACTTCTCGACCGCCTTCTGAACCGTCTTGATGAACCGCGCAAATTCATGCAGGTCCTTCTCGGTCCACGCCAGGTGGGGAAGACGACTCTGGCGCGGCAGGCCACAGACCGGTTGTCACTGCCGTCGCATTTCGCCACGGCTGATGAACCCGCGCTGAAGAGTGCCGGCTGGATCGCACAGCAGTGGGAGACTGCCCGGCTGCTCTGCCTGAAGTCCGGGCCGGAACTGCAACCCGCTCTCCTGGTTCTGGATGAAATGCAGAAAATTTCCGGATGGTCCGAGACGGTAAAGCGACTGTGGGATGAAGATACTGCAGCCGGTCTTCCGCTTCGGGTCCTTCTCCTCGGTTCCTCTCCTCTTTTGTTGCGTGAAGGACTGACCGAGAGCCTGGCCGGGCGCGAGCCGACCCTCTCGGACCGTCTCGTAGGCACTCGAGCCCGTGACCCCGAGGACGAGGAGGACGACGGCTGCATGAACGACATAGCCGCCGTAGCGCCTGCGGTTTCGTTCGACGAGA
>CAMLOB010000185.1 GCA_946481475.1 uncultured Chlorobiota bacterium
ACAGGCAAATTTTACCGTGGCGATTGAAGGGTCGACAAGGTTGTTCTGTATGCGAAACATGGCTTCTTCAGGCTTGAGTTCCAAGTGTAAAAATGTGGTGAAGGGGAGCCCACCCGACATAATGTTACACCATGCGGGACGCTCCCTTTGTAAGATAGCATCGTCCGGGCGTAGAACGTTATCCCGTGCATCTTCCGTTCGATTCGGAAGAGCCTAACGCCTGTGTCGGAGAACTATTTTCAGGGCCGGTGGTTACCCCCCATTGGTCGATGATGACAGCAAGGAATTCATTGATGAACAACGGCATCGACAGAAACGGGGTGGTCGCGAAAGAGACCCGAAGTCCCGACATGCTCAGGAATCGTCCTGCGGCTCCTGAGAAAAGATCGGGGTGCGGGGACGAACTTTCGCCCTACGAGTTCGCCGAACGCGTACCGGAGTATCTCCGTGAAGGATACGATGCGTTGATGCGGCGCGACGGCAATCGCGCTATCGAGATGTGGAACTCTCTCTACGAACGTTTCCCTTCGGCCGAAGTCTGCGGCCACCTGGCCCGCGCCCACTACTACCAGATTTTCTTCCTCGGTCATGACGGCAACCATCCGATGCACATGGAGCATGTGCGTGAGATGCGACGCTGGGCCGAACGGGCTCTCTGTCTGAACTGCAACTCCTCGATCGGTCACGCAATGCTTGCCGGAGCGCTGGGGCGCGAGTCGCAGTTGAGCGGTTCGCGGAAGGAAGTGATCCTGAGCGCGTGGCAGGTGCGGCACCATGCCGAGCGGGCGATCCAGATCGACAACAACTGGATCGGTCACTACATCCTGGCGATGTGGCACCGTGAACTTGCTGCGCTGAAGCCGGGAGTCCGGACGGTGGTGCAGATCCTTAACGGTCGGAAACTTCCGCGCGGCACCTACGAGGAATCGATTGCCCACTTCGAGAAGGTACTGGAAATCTTCCCCAACAACAATGTGATCTACGCGGAGATGGCCTGCACGTATTACGAGATGGGCGATCTGGCCAGGGCCCGCGAATTGTACCAGCAGTGCCTTGCCGCCCCGATGTTCCGCCACCCGATCGCCCCCTGCTTCATCGAAAGTATCCGCAAGCGTTTCGATTCCCTCCTGCAGATTGATCGTCATGTGGTCTGAACCCGGTTCTTCTCTCCCCTTGAGGGGATCGATTCCCTTTCGCGTTTCGCCAATCCTTCAGATCTTTCCCTTCTATGGTTGAGATCATTCAGATTACTCTGGCCTCGTTTATCGCCGGACTCCTCGACACGGTCGTCGGGTTCGGCGGGGGCTTGCTGCTGCTGCCGGTCCTTGTCGCGTTGGTCGGCAGTTCCCAGGCGGTGGTGCTGACGGCGCTGATACCGATGGGCTGGAATATCGCCCGCCTTCCGATCCTCCGATCCTTTCTGGATCTGCGTGCTCTGAAGCTCTTTGCTTTCGGGATTGTTCCCGGAGCCTTTCTCGGGGGGCTGTTCCTTGATCAGATCGATCCCGACCGGCTCCGTTTCGGCATCGGCCTTCTGCTTGTCTTTCTCGGCGTCGTTCACGTCGTCCGGCTCTATGTGGAACTTCCCATTCGCACGTTTTCCGATCGGTGGGCCTTTCCGCTCGTCGGTTTCCTTGCCGGTGCGTTGACGGCGGTTCTCGGAGCCGGGAACGGACCTCTGCAGTCCTGGACGATGTCGGCCGGGGGACTGGTGCCGCAGAGCATCGTTGCGGTTAATGGGGCACTTGGTGTGCTGAGTGGTGGGGTACGACTGGTGGCCTACGGGATGGGGGGGATGCTGGACGACTTCTCGTGGATCACAGCCGGTGCCGGTCTGGCAGGTGCCGTCGCCGGAGCCTATGTCGGTATCAGGCTCAGCCGCCGCACAAGCGATTCAACGCTGAAGCTGCTGATCGGCCTTGTTATTGTGCTTGCGGGAATCCGGTTGATGGTGTAGAGTGAGAGTTGGTAGAGTTTATAGAGTTGAGAGTTCGTGGAGTGAGAGAGTGTGGGAGTGTATGAGTGGGGGTGCCGTCGGGTTCGCCCCGACGCCATAAGGCCCGGAGCGAAATCGCAGCGTAGTTAAGAGTTCACAGAGAGAAGCCGTAAAGGACCGGGCCTGTAGGGGGCAAAAACTTTGGCACTAACATACATGACACACCCAGTGATTCAGGTAAGCGATTCCGTATATTTCGCCCAACGGACTACAAGCCGGTACAGGATAGTGGATTTCGGGGAGGATGGGTAATCTACCAAACCGGGTATCAAGACCCGGATACCTCCACTAACCCCATACCCTTATGCTTGTAGAAGTACAGACCCTTGCAGCGATAACCGTGATGTTGGCAAACCTTCCCCGGGCTATCCGGACGGTGCGTCGATGGATCAAAAAGCTGTGTAGGTGATCCGTCAGGGCGCGACTTGGGGGAAGTCGTGCCCGCTTTCGTTTCTACCCCCTCCAATCAGCTTCCGCAAAATACTCCCGTACCTTTCCCGTGTTGTCCGGTAATACCAGAATATCCCGATTCTCGTTATCTTCCCGACGCTAAACAGCTACCGGCGGCCGCATCCGTTAATGCGGCCTTCTATTGATCCATGACCACGTGGGTCGGGTCTCCCCGTATCCGTAAGGGCGGGGGCGTCGTAGCTGACGTAGCAAGGCCCGGCCCGCCTCTTTTGCTGAACAGCTATGCCGACATTCAACCAACCAACCGAACCGACCGCATCGGAACAGCCGGAGCAACTCAGGGAAATCATTGAACGATCACGGGGACGATTGCAGGCACTGGAATACGCTTGCTACGGACTGGCTCACGTGACCGGAAAGGAAGCGTCGTGCCTGACGTGGGTTATCGAAGATATTATCAGAGATTTGGAGAGAGTGAAAGAGGGGAATTAAGAGAAAAAACACGACCAAAAGCCTTTGTCTTGGGTCGTGTTTGATTTTTTGTCCAAACCACTTGCATCCCTCCCTGAGGGGTAGTATTTTTGCACCAGCTTTGGAGGATATATGGACGCAAATACAAATGCACTCAAACAGCTGTACGCTCTGCTTGAAGAGCGTCGCAATAGCGTTGTCAAGATCGAAAACGCTATTCGCGTGTTGGAAGATGAGTTGGGATTGTCAATTGAGACCGTGACCAAAGAAGACGCCTCAGTAGGCCAGCCGATGCGGAACGGAGCCAACCCTAAACGAGGGAAGCCAAGGTCAGTAAAGGCATTGTTTCGTCAAACGATTCTTGATGCTGGTAGGTTCCTTCACAAGTCGGAAATAATGGATCGACTCCGTGAGCATGGTTATAAGGGAACTTCCAGCACCATATCGGGAACATTGAGTCACTTAACGAAAGCAGGGTACTTGCATGTAATCAAGTACGGGGATTCCCAGAACTTTCATCACTATGGACTGCGGGAATGGATCCGCGAGGGAGAGGGGATGATACCGCCAACATTTGCGTCTCCTGAATACACTCCGATTATGCAGCGAGCCGGGCATATCAGCGAGAACGAGATCGATTGGAACCTGCAATAACTAGGCAGTAAAAAAAGAAGAGACCGGATAGCTTTGGACGGCTCCGGTCTCTTAAATGGGCTTTTCTGGTAAAAATCAACGTTTACACGTTGGATTGTGCCCTGTTTGTGTTCACAAATGTACGTACATATGACGTGAAAAACAAGGAAAAAATGCTTCAAAGGGCGACGGAGGGTCCGTCAACCGGCATTGCCGGGTTTCATTGATCCTTTAAACAGGAGGGCTCATGGCGAAGAAGCCTGGACCGAAAACGGTCTATGTTCCTAGCCACATTCGAAACGGTACGTGGGTAAAGCCCCACTATCGGTCGAAGCCAAGACCGAAGAAGTAACTGATAACCGCTATCAATGGAGTGCGAAACGATGACCTTATTAGAAGAAAGCCCCGACACTCAAAACGCCGGAAAGCGCGGTGCCGGGGCTATGACCATTAAGCGCGAGTACAAAGCGGTTGCCGTTTTCGGAGTGGGGGACGTTTGGCGACAGACCCCACTCCCTTTGTTTCACTTAACAGTCAGAGGACTAAATCATGGAAGCGATGCTTCTACCAACGCGCTGGGCGCAAACCCAGTCAAACGAGGTGGCACTAATCGTGCCCCGAGCATTCACGGCCTCTGATCCGCGAATGCAAGTGTTTCACGACCGTATCCGTGAAGGGTATTCCCTTGCGAGGGTCGTAGGCCTTGACAACGACCTGTCAAGGCTCGTCATGATCCTACAGAAGCCGGTAGAGCAGACCGGCATCGTCGTGGTATCCCGATAGGTGAACATTCGATCCCCAGTGCAGAACCGCCCGTTCCATGCCGGGCGGTTGTCGTTTTGGCGATTGATAACTTTATCAATTGATCGGCAAGTCGCACCAAAACGCAACATATAACCGTTATATGTTGACCGTTTACCCGGAGAGGGGGCTCCGCCTCTATTAAATTTTAATAGTCGCCGTTTTTACGCTTGGCCCCCTTTTCTTCCTGCTCCTCCTCTTCAATCTCTTCGACCGGCACCGTCAGCAAGGCTTTGGTCAACTTCTCGAATCGCTCGTATTCTTCCGAGCGTTCCGGTAATCGTTCTTTTTCCTTTTTCTTCGTCATTTCGCAAACCTACCACATCGTTTGTTCACTTCCAATATCACGCATTCTTTCCAGTCAATCCCGCATACGTCAGCCGCCTTCCCGTCAATGCCCCGACAACCGTCTCGAATCGGTCTCGATCCTTCCCTTTTCGCTCGTTGAACCGGAAGGTCTCTTCGTCCAGATACCGGAACAGGTGAAACGGCTCGACTGCTACGTACGTTCCTTTGATGCACCGCTTGAACAGTGCCCAGAAATTTTCCAGACCGTTCGTTGTGACGGTCCCCCGAACATATTCGTTTGCTGTGTGACAGACGATCTCGTGGTAATACTCCGCCGAAAGTCCTTCATACGAGGCGTTTGTATCCGTGTGGATATTCGATCCTTTCTCGACATTTGCCTTGACTTCTCCCTGTAGCGTTCCCCTCTTCGTATCAGGAACCACCATCGCCCGAACCTGACTTCCCTTGCCCTGCTTGTCCCGTTCCAGTAAACCCAGAACGATGGCTTTCCCAACAGCACCCCCGCCTTTGATCTTCTCTTTCTTCTTCGATGCGTGCATGTTCCGCGCCTTGCCCCCGATGTAGGTTTCGTCAATTTCCACGTCTCCCTTCATCTTTTCAAAGGTGCCGGTGCGCATTGCCATGCGGATGCGATGCAACAGGAACCACGCGGTCTTTTGCGTTACGCCCAATGCGCGATGCACCTCATACGAGGAAATCCCGTTCTTCGCATTGGCAACAAGCCAGATCGCACACAACCACTTGTCCAGACCCAGCGCACTGTCTTCCATCAACGTTCCAACCTTAACGGAGAACTGCTTACGGCAGCCCTTGCACTTCCAGATACGGCGTGTTTTCAGGAACGAATGTTCCTTGCACTGGCAATGTGGACAGGTGACCCCATTCGACCAGCGAAGGGAGACCATGTAATCGAGTGCCCGATCTTTATCGGAGAAGTAGAGGATAGCCTCTTGAAGGGTACGTGGCGTGTTGCGCTGTTCCATGCCACAAAGATACGGCGCGATGCTGGATTATCAAAGAATTTTTCGTATATTGCGAGGTTTTTCCCGAAAAAATTTCGCGGAAAATTTTCGATTGTAAATAGCAGAGCGATTCATTAGCTTTACTGGTATTCTGTCGCTATGTGTGGCGACTCTCACAATTCTTCCACTATCTCAGTAGGTGAACACGATGAAGGTTTCGCCGTACCACTCGATTACTCCGGAGGAGCCGGAGGTCTATCACGACGACAACAATTGTCCGTATGGGAAAAACATCAAACCGGAGAATAAGCGGTCCGGCACTGATGGTCGCCCAAAGTGCCAATGGTGCAAGGATAATTAATTGCCGCGCTTTACTTGGTGGGAGCAAACACAAGCTCCCACCAAGCCCCTTCAACTTCCCGCGTCACGACACCACTGTTTTGAATCCAATAGACTCGGCGCAACTCTCTCACGGGTAATCCCGCATCGATCGCGATACCAAGTGCCCGGAAGCCTTCGCCGTACTGTCCTTTGAATCTGACCGTTGGCCTGTCATAGGAATGTCCCTCTCCACCTTGACAGGACTCTATCGTATACACTCCGTGATTTCGCAAGAGTGTGACTGCATCGAAGATTCCCGGATCAAGCCCCGGTATTGGTGGTAGTGGTTCTGGTGTGTAGGGGTTGCCTCGCAATTCGGCAAGCATAACCGTCTCCTCGCTCATCTCCATTTCCTCACTCTTGGTGTGTCATGTATGTTGGTGCCAAAACTTTTGCCCCTCATTTTGCCTCCCATCTTTTCCCTAAACAATGCCCCACCGGCAGCCGTCGCTTTCTTTCGCCGATGTCCGGACATCTCTGTCCCATTGCAACGCTACACCACTCCCCACATCTACGCCAGCGTATAATAATCCTCCGCCTCGTCGGTGAAGATCCTTACCAGACCGGCCCGGACCAGGCGTACCATCACGCGGGAGGCGCGCCGCTCGGAGATATTGACCTGATGACGGAACTCCCGCAGGGTAATCCGTCGGTTCTTCTCCAGATAGTCGAAGAGGGCGCGTTCGATCTTTCCGATGTGAAGCGTCAGCGGAGGGGCGTCGGGATGGTCGGCCGCAAGCACCCGCTCCACTTCCCTGCTTGCGATGACGCTCCGGTCTCCCTGCCGGATATAGACCGGCCGGGGTGGTTCTTCCTCCTGCTTCTTCCCCTTCTTTTTTTCTCTTCGTGCCGAACCCCGAACCGACTCGTCGGGTGTTCGCGGCAGCAGGTAGTGGGGCTTTGTCCGGCTTTCGGGTATCGAGACGACCAGAACGTCGACCCCGTCGATCTCCACGACCTCGATATCGGCGTCGATTGCCGGGTCGCAGTAGAACTCCCCGGCGGTCGTCACCAGTTCGATTTCATGTTTCTCGCTGTCGACGCCGACAATGCTTCCGTCGTCGTTGACTCCGATCAGAATCATTCCCCCGCGTGTGTTTGCAAAGGCGATCATCTCCTTTGCGATCTTCTCGAAATCGGAAAAACGACGCTTGAATTCCACAACGTCGTTCTCCCCAAGCTCAATGATCTCGCGGAGTTTCCGGACGCTCAACGGCCTGTTTCCTCGGTTTGACTCTGCAAGGGGAGACATCTTGAAATTCT
>CAMLOB010000186.1 GCA_946481475.1 uncultured Chlorobiota bacterium
ACGCGGAGACGGGCGAATTTCAGCATCAACTGTTTCCGCCCCACCCCCTCGAAGCGGACGGTGACGCGACACTTCTCCCCTTCACCGACAATCGCTTCGACCCGCCCGTTGCCGAAGGAATCGTGAGCGACGATTGCGCCGACCTGCAACGATCGCGGCACCTGCGAGTAGTCGTCATCGGGAATCGGATCGGGTGCCCACTCGTCGAACGTTTCTTCGGGCTGTTGTCGCTGCGGCGTGTTCGCTCCGCGCGAACGGATCGATGCCCCCCCGAAGGAAGAACGGGGAGAGGTCGGTCGGGGAGCCGTGGAACTGAAGCGCAGATATTCGTCGCCGATCTCGTTCAGGAATCGCGAAGGGGTCGGATAGCTCAACTCGCCGAACCGGTACCGCCGTTCGCAATTCGTCAGGTAGAGCCGCTTCTTCGCCCGCGTCACCGCCACGTAGAAAAGCCTCCGTTCCTCCTCCAGCTCCTCCTGATCGCCGGCCGTCTGTCCGATCGGAAACAGCCCCTCTTCCATCCCGGGAACGACCACCGTCTCGAACTCCAGCCCTTTGGCCGAGTGGATCGTCATCAACGTCACCCGGTCGTCGGCCTGATCGTAGTTGTCCAGATCGGAGAGGAGAGAAATCTCCTGCAGATACAGATCAAGCGTCCCCTCCGGATTTCCTTCCACATACTCGGCAATGTGCGAGAGCAACCGCTGCACGTTGTCCCACCGGGCCATCGCTTCCGGCGTCCCCTCATCCTTGAACGAACGGATCAGTCCCGATTCGGTCAGGGCCATGCGGGCGATCTCCGGCAACGGAGCGTCGTTCAGCGTCCGGCGCCACGATTCGATCATACCGGCAAAATTCTTCAGACCGTTGGAAGCCCGGGGCGTCAGGTCGGCGATCTCGTCGGCGTGGCCGGCGGTCGCCAGCAAGGGAACTCCCCGGGAGTCGGCCGCCGCACGGAGTCGGCGGATGGAGACCTCGCCGATCCCCCGCGCCGGACGGTTGACCGCCCGGAGGAAGGATTCATCGTCCCGCTCGTTGACCAGAAGCCGGAGATAGGCCAGAGCATCTTTGACCTCCGCCCGCTGGTAGAAGGCGACCCCTCCGACAAGGGTATAGGGGATATTGGCCCGGCGGAGAGCATCCTCGATCGAGAGGGACTGGGAGTTGATCCGGTAGAGAACGGCGATCTCGTCGAGACGGACGCCCCGGTTCTGTTCGTCGCGGATCAGGCGGACCACCTCGCTCCCCTCGTCACGCTCATCCCGCAACGTCAGCACGCTGATCTGTTCTCCCCGGTCGTTCTCGGTCCAGAGAGATTTCTTGATCTGTCCCCGGTTGTTCGCGATCACATCGTCGGCCGCCGCAAGAATCGTCTGCGTGGAGCGATAGTTCTGCTCCAGCCGGTAGATCTTGTAGTCGGGATAGTCCCGCTCGAAATCCAGAATGTTCCGGATATCGGCTCCACGGAAGCGGTAGATCGACTGGGCATCGTCCCCGACGACGCAGATGTTCCGGTGCTTCCCGGCCAGCATCTTCACCACCGTGTACTGCGCCCGGTTCGTATCCTGATATTCGTCGATCAGCACATAGCGGAACTGCTCCTGCCAGGCCGCCAGAATCTCCGGCCGCATCTCGAACAGTTCGATGGTCTTCACCAGCAGATCGTCGAAGTCCATCGCATTGCTCCCCTTCAGCTTCAGCTCGTAGTCCTCGTAGACGCGGGCCACCCGCTCCTCCAGTCCGTTTGCGGCCTGCGCGCGATAGAGTCCGGGATTGATCATCGAGTTCTTGGCCGATGAAATGCGGTTGCGGATCGCCTTCGGCGCATAGTCCTGCGGGGAGATGCCCCGGGCGGTCATGATCTGGCGGATGACGCTGAGGGAATCGTCGCTGTCGTAGATCGTGAAGCTGGAGGTGTAGCCGAGCGCCTCGGCCTCGCGACGGAGGATGCGGCTGAAGATCGAGTGAAACGTTCCCATCCAGAGAGGAGCAGCCCGACGTTCCCCCACCAGCACGGCGATTCGTTCCTTCATCTCGCGCGCCGCCTTGTTCGTGAAGGTCAGTGCCAGTATCCGCCACGGCTCCACGTTGTTTGAAAGGAGCCAGGCGATCCGACAGGTGAGCACGCGGGTCTTGCCGGAGCCGGCCCCGGCCACGATCAGCGTCGGCCCGTCGGTCCCGGTCACCGCCTCCCGCTGCACGTCGTTGAGCCCCTCGACGCAGTCATCCTTCAGACGTTCCGGGTTTCCCTTTTCGCTCCGCTCACCGTCGCCGGGAAGACTGAGGGAGAAAAGATCGAGCGAAGTTCCGTCGGTATTCCTGTTATCGGTAGCCAATGTCTTTGTCTGTCTGTTGTGTGGATTGCACATGCCGAACGAGGGATCCTCCGGAAGATCCCCGCCTGAGGGAAGATACACCACGAAAGGACAAAGAGCACAAAGCCCGGCGCGATCTTTGCGTTTCTTTGCGACTTTGCTTGCCGTGGCAGGATTGCAGACATTTCCTCTCGTTGTCGCACGGAGTTGCCGATCCGGAATAGCAGAGCAAACATCCCAACTCCGTCGTTCAACAGTCCGGCAACGGAATCTCCCACAGACTTCCCGTCGTCCCGACAACTCATCGAATTCCGATTTCGCGCCGTTTCAGGCGACAAATACTTTGACAAAAGTATCTATATGACAACGGAACTCTCTGCCGGTCAGGACAGTCAGAAATAATCGTTCCACAGATACCGTACAACTCTTTTCAAGGAACCGGACTCCCATGAACCCGATCGACACCACTTCCAGCGCACCATTATCGACATCCACGATTGCACAGCTTAAAGAACGTCTTTCCGAGGCTCTGGAGGTGGAGGCGAAAGTTGAGCTGTTGCTGCAGATCTCTCACGTCTGTCAGGAACACAACCTGAAAGAGGCGGTCAGGACTGCAAAGAGAGCTCTGCAGTATGCCCGCTCGGTTGACGATACACCCAGAATCGCTCACGCCCACTTCAAGATGGCCGAGGCGTTGGTCCGGGGAGGAGAACTGCAGAAGGGCTTGACGCACTACACGCAATCCTATGAACAGACGGTTCGCTTCAACAAGGCAAAAGCCCATAGTATCGGCATATCCATTGCCCTCATCCATGCCAAGCTGGGGAACTACGACAAGGCACTTGATTTGTACTGGAAAGGACTGCAATCGCTTGAAGAGGACAGGGTGCTCCCCCCAGGGAAAGTCGAGTTGGGGAAAATAGCCGTCTACACGAATGTCGCCCGACTTTTTCGCGCAAAGGGAGATTTTGTCAGTGCCATCGAATATGTCTACAAGGCCCTGAAGATATGTCGGGAGACGAAAACGCCGGAGATGATCGGTCCCCTTCTTGTGGCCGGGAACATCTGCTATTTTCTCAAGGATTTCGACAGGGCAACTTCACACTTCAGACAGGCTCTGGAACTGAGCAGAGAGGCCGGGGCAAACGCCGCCGCCGCCCGGTGTCTGCTGAATCTGGGGCGGATATCCCTGGATGTCGATGATATGTCATCAGCTCTCAGCTATCAACGTCAGGCATCGCTCTGCATCAAGGATCTCCATGCCCCCGATCTTCACGCCCTTGCCTTTCTTCTTCTCGGCAAGATTCACCACCACTGGCGTCAGTATGAAGATGCACGCGATTGCTATCAGCGTGCAGTCAATCTCTTCACACAGATTCAGGAGGCACAAATCTATGGTGAAGCATTCTACGGGCTCTGTCTGATTGATCGGGAGGAAGGGAACCTTGTCGCAGCCGTCGAAGGACTGCACAAACTTCTGGACCACACCTTTGATAACGGTTTCGAATCCAACCAGATGGATTGTCATCGTGAGCTGGCAAAGACCTACGAGATCATCGGCGATCACCGCAAAGCTCTGAGCCATTTCAAACAATTCCATAAGCTGAACGAGAGAGTGGCAGGGCTGCAAGCGCAGCGGTCGATCGCCCGGGTTCAACTCAACGATTTCTTCGCAGAGCATCAGGAGATCTTCAGTAAAACAGAGAAGAGGCTGGGTATACTCTCCGAAGAACTGAAAGCCCAGGAAAAACACCTGGCCGCTATCGCTCTGTCGCTGAACGGGAGGACATCGGCATCAAAGAACGGATCGCCACCGGAAGAGAGCACTCCCGCACAATCGAACGCCCTTACGAAGGGGGAAGAGACCCCCTGGACGATTTTCGAGGCACAGTTCGAGCGCATCCACGTCAACTTCAAGCAGCAGTTCCTTCAACTTCATCCGGACATTACTCCGGCTGAACTTCGTGTCTGTTGCCTGCTCCGCTCCGGACTCTCTTCGAAGGAGACCGCATCGGTCCTCTCCATCTCCACCGGCAGCATCGAGGTCTACCGCCATCGCATCCGCAAGAAACTGAAGCTCAACAGCAAGAGCAATCTCGTCTCCTATCTGAGTTCGCTGTAATTGCGTTCGCAAGATTTCTCCCCTGTTGTTCTCCGGTACGGGAAGCCCCATGTACCTGCTTTCCCATTCTCTGTTCCGCACAGCATTCTCTCATTGCCGGTTCAAGGCACCACGAACTCCGCTTTCTCCTCGCGAACAACCCCTGTTAAGGTTTTGCAGGGTTGACATCCGACTGCTCCGAAGCCATACTGGCAGCAAATCCTTGATCTGTGTACGGATCGACAACCGCACGGATGAAGAGATGGCCTCCTTCATCACAATGCACAACCAAACGTATGGCACTATGAACAAACACAATGCAGAATGGAAACGATGGGCTGCCGCAGCAGCTCTGATAGGGACGCTCTGTCTCTATCCGCCGGAATCGAGAACGCAATCGTCCGGAAGAGCCCATGCTGGTGGGAGTACCGCGCAAGGGACGGCCGGTCATCTTGTGCTCAACGGCACTCTGGGACAATCGGCAATCGGCCCGATTGTACAGGCCGACCGCAGCGTGGGACAGGGGTTCTGGTACAGGCCTTCAATCCACGACGGATCTTCCACCACGTACTCGCCTCCATCGACGGGAGAAGCCGGTCTCAATACCGCACTACAGGCACACCCGAATCCCTTCAGCGAATCGATCGCCGTCACATTCTCCCTGGTGGAAAGAGAGCGGATATCGATACGACTCTATGATGCTCTGGGCCGCGAGGTACGGGTAGTGCTGGACGGAGAGCAGCCCTCCGGAAACGGAAGGGTAATGCTGAATGCGACAGACCTGCCGTCGGGACACTATACGCTCGTTTCGGTGATCGGCTCGGAGCAGCAACATCTCCCGTTGCAGCTTATCCGATAGCGGGGACAGGGATGTTGCCCACAGCAAATCATGAATGAACAAACCGAACTCCATTTATCAATCAAGGTAACCAGATATGAAAAGAAGAATTCTCGCAAACAGAACAATCATGCTTGCAGTCGTCTGCATGCTTCTCGGCACAGCCACCGGCTTTGCACAAACGACATCAACAGATCTGCAACGCACCATCAGCTATCAGGGGATGCTGACGACCACCAACAGAGGACAGATCGGAGACGGTCAGTACGAGATCACCCTCTCGCTCTATACCGATCCATCCGGCACCACAAGAATCTGGCAGGACACCTACACAACAACGGTGACCGGCGGAATCTTCAACATCTATCTCGGCAGTCAGGGGGTCCCCCTGCCGACATCCGACATGCTCGACAGGCAACTGTGGATCGGCACCCGGGTGGGGAACATGCCGGAGATGTCTCCTCTGACCCCGCTGTCGGCCTCGCCGTATGCGCTGAACGTCTCCGACAAGTCGATCACGACAACCAAGCTGAGCGATGGAGCCGTGACGGCAGAGAAAGTGGATATGGACTACGTTTCGGAAATACGCGTGAACGGCGAAAAGATCTCCGGCAGGGGAACATCGCTGGATCTTCGGAGCAGCGATGACTTCATGATCGGTTACGACCGGGAATCACGCAGCGTCGTCATTACCGCACAGGGAACGTCATCTACCGGGAAATCGGAGAACGACCTCCCCCGCACGCTTGCCACTCCCGATGCCTGGAACTCGCAGGGAGATCTGTCCGACGGCAGCGTTCAGACCCGAACGACAAGCGGCGACTGGATCGGCACGACGGGAAACGGGGGGAATGGCGAATACGACTTCACCATCAAGGTTCACGATGAGCAGGTGATGAAGTATCAGCACCGGACCGATGCGAACACCCCGAACATCTCGGGAGGGAACGGAAGCAACGCAATCACCGCGTCGAGCATCGGTTCGGTTATTGGCGGAGGAGGAAGCTCAACCGGTCCGAACCGGATTCTGAACGATGCGAACTATGGGACGATAGCAGGGGGAGAAGAGAATACCGTCTCGGGAGACTGGTCGGTTATTGCCGGCGGTCTGGACAACACGCTTGAGATTGACGGAGATATGAACTTCATCGGCGGAGGAGAATCGAACACGATCTTCAGCACCGCTCTTTTCCCGAACACACACAGCGTGATAGCGGGAGGCAACACGAACCGTATCGGCGAGGGGGCCGGGGGAGCGGTGATCAGCGGAGGAGAGAACAACGAGATTGCGAACAACAGCGATTGGGGGACGATCGGAGGGGGTGAGATCAACACCATCTATCCGAACGCTCTGCACAGCACGATTGCCGGAGGGAGGAACAACCAGATTCACCACGATTCATGGAACGGTTTCATAGGGGGAGGATATCAGAACACAATCGGTGACCTGTTCGGCAACGGCACAAGCTGGGGGACAATCGCCGGTGGAAGCGGCAATCAGGTACAGGACGGAGCCGATTACGGTGTCAGCATCGGCGGACAGGATAACATCGTGTCGGCTTCCCACGGGACCGTCAGCGGAGGGAATGCGAACACCGCTTCAAACGAGTACACGGCGGTCTCCGGAGGCCGGAGCAATACCGCCTCGGGAAGCCATGCAACCATAAGCGGCGGCTGGACAAATGTGGCTTCGGGAGATTACGCTGCAGTCGGCGGCGGACGGAACAACAACGCCACCGGACTTCGGGCAACGATCGGTGGAGGTGCCGAGAATACCTCGCAGGGTATCTCGACGGTTGTCGGAGGAGGACTGCTGAATACGGCAACCGGCCTCTATGCCACGGTTGGCGGAGGGACATCGAACAACGCGACGAATCTGGGGGCGGCCGTCGGAGGGGGACGGTATAACGAGGCAACCAATCGCCACGCAACGGTTGCCGGCGGTGAGCAGAACCGGGCCCGGGTCG
>CAMLOB010000187.1 GCA_946481475.1 uncultured Chlorobiota bacterium
ATCATGCCCCGCGCACCGTTTCAGATTCTTGTGATTCCGTACCGGCGTACGCCGGAGGGGCTCCGCTATGCCGTGTTGAGACGGCGGGACATCGGAATACGACAGTTCATTGCCGGAGGAGGAGAGGATCAGGAGAGTCCGGAGGAAGCGGCGCGCCGGGAGGCATTCGAGGAGGCGGGAATCCCTCCCGACGCTCCGTTGCTCCGGCTCGATTCGGTTGCCTCGATCCCGGTGATGCATTTTCGGGAACGTCATCTGTGGGGACCGGACAGGTACGTCATTCCGGAATATGCGTTCGGGATAGAATGTTCCGATGAAAACCTTTCCATCTCCGACGAGCATACCGAATATCAATGGCTCGACTATCGGGGAGCGGATGAACGACTCCGTTTCGACAGCAACCGGACGGCGTTGTGGGAACTGGACAGAAGGCTTTTAAACAACCGGGAGGAACCTCATCATGCCGGCATTCTCGAACAGCATCACGATCAACGCCCCGGCTGATCTTCTCTTCGCCCTGACGCAGAACTATAACCGGCGTCTGGACTGGGATCCGTTCCTGAAGCGGGCCGAGCTTGTCGGGACGGCAACCGAACCGGGCGTCGGCGTCAGAGCCTGGTGCGTGGCGCAGTCGGGTCTGGGCATGGAGACCGAATACGTCTCGTTCGACCCGCCTCATGGCTGCGCAATCCGGATGACTTCGGGTCCGAAGGTAATCGGTGCGTTTGCCGGTTCGTGGAGGTTTCGGGAAAAGGAGTCCGGAGTCACCGAAGTCGCCTTTCGTTATCGGATTGTCGGACGTCCCGCAATCCTCACGCCCCTGCTGAAACTGATCTTCGACCGCGACACAAAGAAGCGATTGCTCGGCCTGAAACGGGCGGTGGAACACGACGACATCCTGAACCTCGGATCGCAAGTCGGATCCCGGGATTGACTGCGGAAGCCGGTTACCGTTGCGACAGATCACCCCATCTCCTCACACTTCTCCGGGAATCTTTCCCTCCCCGAAGTTGTTCCTCCGAAAAGGATCCGAACAATTCTGAGATCTGAGAACATCGGGAGACCCTGACATGACATTCGGAAGTTTTCTTATTCTGCTCCTCATCGCCGCTCTCTGCGGAGCGCTCGGTCAGGCACTGGCCGGATACTCACTCGGCGGATGCTTCGCATCGATTGCCGTCGGCTTCGTCGGTGCCTTTCTCGGTATGCTTCTGGCAAACGAACTGGACTTCCCCACCTTCTGGGTGATTGAAGTGGGAGGGAAGGATTTTCCGATCGTCTGGTCGATCATCGGTTCGGCCCTGCTGGCGCTGATCTTCGGCATGATCAACCGGGCACGGGTCCGAACATACGACTGACGAAGCCGCACAGACCGTTTCCGAGAATCATTATATGAGGCGGTGGTTCGGATATGACGGGCGTATAGCGTTTCAGGAAACGTCCTCCGCAAAAGAATAACCACCATCCGCCGCGGTCTTTGATGTCCGCCCTGGCGGATGGCGTGCGGACACCAAGAGAAAAAAAGGATCACGAAGGGGCATTCGCTCCCTCTATCATCTTTCGCATATCGACTCTATAAAGGCCGCACAACTCTTCGGATTGTGCGGCCTTCTGGATTTCAACTCTGAAACTTTCTATCGGACATCGGGTTGAGGATGCGTACCTTTGTCTTATGTTCAAGTACATCATTGGTACGATCGTACACTACAAACCAACTATTCAGCTATGATGTTTTCCTTACAACCTTCCCGAAAACGTCCGACCAATTCCGCAAAAACGATGCTTCTGCCCCTCCTGTTGTTCACAGTCTGCATGGCTGCATCGGAGAGCAACGGACAGGACATCATCGACGGCTTCACGCGCGGCGCCGGGAACACCGACATCGCCGTCAGCCTGATGAGCGAAAGCTACGACCGGTTCTGGGTCGGCCAGGAAGAGATGGATCTGCCTCCCCCCCTCGGCACGATCGGCACCACCAGCATCAACATCTTTCTTGCGCACGGCATCACCGATGATGTCGATCTGATCGCATCGCTCCCCTATATCTCCTCATCGGCCGACGGAGACGGATCGGGTCCGCCCGATCAGGCCGACTATCAGGACGGTTCCCTCTTCCTGAAATGGCGTCCCTGGCATCAGGAGATCGGCGAGTCGGCTTCGTTCGATCTGACGACCGCCGTCGGCGTGCGGGGACCGCTGACCGATTATGTTGTGAACGCTCCGGTGGCGATCGGGCACGGATCCACCAACGTCGAGTTGCGTGGAATCGGTCTCTTCCGTCTTCAGAGCGGTCCGTTCGCCTCGGTCACGCTCGGCTACAGTCGGCGCGACGGCATCGTCCCGGATGCCGCCATCGCCGGACTGCGACTCGGCTACACGACCGAGAAGATCTTTGCCGAGGGATGGCTCTTCAGCGAGAACAGTCAGGGTGGAACGACCATCGGTGAGGGCATTCCCTTCCAGTCGAACGGCGTCGACTACATGCGGGCCGGAGTCAAGGCGGCCTACTCGGTCACCGACTGGCTCGGCATTTCCGCCGGAGGGTGGACGACACTGGACGGAAAGAATGTGGGGAAGGCGACCGGATTCGGCGGGGGAATCATCCTGCAGATGGATGAGTTGCATCGGATGATTATCGGAAACTGATCGGAAGGCCGTCGGATGATCACATCCATCGGATGTTGATCGTTCTGCAAAAGAGAAAAGGGGTGCGGACAGTTCCGCACCCCTTTTATTATACCGTTCCTTCTCCTCTTACCCTTCCCCGATTTTCTCAATTCCCCCAGTCGATGCTCTGCACCACCTGCGCACCGATTTTCTTCCCCTGCTCCACGCCGTTGTCGATCGCCGCACGATAGTGGATACCGCCGTACAGACGGGAGATAGCGGCTTCCTCGGCAAACGCATTGAACGAGTCAAACGAACGTGCCGCATAGCCCAGCTTGTCGTGCGTGTGGTCGGTAAAGGGAAAGTTATCACCGAACAGGCTCGTCAGGACCTCGGCCGCCGCGCCTGACTGTACCGAGTGACCGGACGTATACTCCGGGAATGGCGGCGTGTTGACCGGCAGGTTGTTGTAGTCGTAGTTCGGATCGATCACGTTGACGATGTAGGTGATCGGTCGGACCAGATTATACCGGTACTTCGACTCCCAGCAGGCGACGAATGCATCGGAGACGGCCATGCCGATCTGTGCATAGGAGACTGCGGCGAAGTCCAGCTTCTTGGTGGTCAGATCAACGCACTGCGTCAGGATCGACATCGAGTGTCCCGGCGGCGTACAGGTCTTCCCCGGATCGTCGGCCCAGTAGAGGGCGATATCCCTCTGCTCTTCGGTCAGATTTGTGATCGCCGAGTAGACTTCCTCCGCTTCGATATAGAATGCCGAGCCGGGTTCCACCGAATAGGCCGGAGGAGCACCCGGATCGCTCAGATCGTTCGGCGTTCCGGGCGTCAGGACGAACGGACGATTCTGTCCCCAGTAGGGCTGAAGCGCCGGCTGCGGATCGCCCCCGCGACGCGGAGTCGGAACCCAGAGACCTTCTCCCGAGGGAGGCGTGTAGTCGGTCGGGAAGTTCGTCTTGTATCCCTCGTGCCCGCCGTCGGTCTTCGACCATTCAAAAATGGCGTCGGCAACCGCGTGACCGTAAGCGACCGAACGGTTGACGACCTCTCCCTCGACATCAGTCAGGAAGTCGGTCGTGAAGCTCTCCTCAAGAGCAGTGATCTTTCCGCTCATCTCCGAGGAGGCGTTGGCATACAGTTTTGCGGTGATCCGGGCAAGAGCGGCGTTCGCCACCGACGGCCAGTGATACTCCGCCCCCTCTTCCACCTTCGGCAGCGCGTCCGCTTCCAGTCCGTTCAGTTGTCCTTCCAGCGTCTTGCGGTTCGGCATACCGGCCAGGATTGCCTGATACAGGGTCACCCCGCTGTAGCCGAATGCACGGGAGGCGACCGGAGGAGTAAAGCCCGGAGTCTTCTCGACCAGTTCCAGTTGAAGTTCGAACCAGGCGTTCGGCACCTCGGCATTATATGCCGCGGCATCCTTTCCGGCCGGTTCCACCGGATTGCTTTCGCTACAGGAGGAGAGAACTCCCATCAACGACAGCGATAAAACCAGACCCAGGGTTCCGGGCAGCAACGTCTTTCTCAATGTTCCCATAAAGTTTCTCGATACGAATACGGTTAGAAGAATTACACATCCTCTTCCCTTTGCCCCTCACAGGGTGCTCACACAAACACTATCGGCAGGAAGAAAACTCTAAAAGTACGCCGGTGACGAGTAAGAAACAAGAATGACATCCCGTCAGCATTGACTTTTTCATCAGATCTCGATCACATCGGCATAGACAAGTCGCCTCCGCAACTCCGTCGTCTCGCCGACCATCATGCTGTCGACGTCATCCCCCTCCTCCGGAATCACCTTCAATCCGCCGTCACCGATCAGGACCTCGTACTCACGAATCACCAGACGCATGGGACGAACACCCCGGGCAAAGGGAAGTTTCACCTCTCCGGCCCAGAGTCCGTCCCAGAGCTTCTTGCCGAGTCCGCCGATCCGGTCCAGACCGACCGTATCGGAATCGTCGGCCGGAATCCATTCCAGATCCCCTTCGGGTCCGGTGGCCGTCTCCACGGTCACCTCCACCTCGCTCGGGAACTGTCCGGCGGCCGTGGCACGGTAGGCCAGACCGGTGACGGTGACCCGGACCTTCTCTCCGTCGGAAGGATCGAACGTGACGGTTGCCGAGCGGTCCGGGGCGATCTGGATATAGTCGGCCATGACGATCCGCGAGAGGTGTGCGTCGATCACGGACTTCGGATGGTAGCGGGCCAGGGCCAGCCGGATGAAGGGATAGTATGCCTCGTGCGGATTGATCTCGATATCGCAGTACCAGAGTCGGCGATCCTGATCGTAGCCGACCTCGTAGGCGGCAACCGCAACGAATTCATCCCCCTTCTGTGACGGGAACTCATCCATCGACAGTCCCGTGTCGGTTGCCGCGGGATTCAGGAAGTCGTCGAGTTTCGGATGGGAACGGAGCTTCCCCGCAAGCCAGAGAGGATCGGCTCCCCACTGCGTCACATACGGAACAAGTTTGTCCGGAATCGCCGTCTCGGCCACAAGATCAACCGCCCCGGCCATCACCCCTCCGGTGTTGACCGGCGTGCTCTTGATGTCGGTCTTCATCCCGTACTTTCCGGCCCCTCCGCCGACCGAGGTCTTCCCGCCGGACGAGGTCTTCTTGCCTCCCGGGCTCGGCCAGACGATCACGCCGAGAAGTTCGCCGTCGCCGGAGGAGTACCAGGGGCGTTCCATCCAGACCCGAAGGCCGCTGATCCGCTTGCTGATAACCTCGTCGCTCCCCTCCTGCTTCTCCCATCCGAACGAGGGGATCACGTAGAGAACTTTCGGCGCATCGGGTCGGGCTGAGTTGAGGATGTCGAGATCCACGGTCTCTCCGGTCCTCGTCAGCATGGCTTTTGTGGTATCGGCTTCGTCCGCTCTCTGATCGTTCAGGTCGTCGTACTTCGGCGTCACCTTCGGAATCACATCCAGGAAGTACTCGCGGAATCTGCTCGTGGCCACCGAGCGATAGGTGACGCGCCGGTATTTCGTGTCGCCGAAATCGTGACGTCGCCGCTCGTCCGGTTTGGCTGCAAGGTCATAGTTGAACGCATATTTCTGCGCTCCTCCCTTGGTCACCGTCTTCGAAGCCGACGCACTCACCGTCTTCTTCTGCGTTGAAAGTGCGGTCATCTGCTGCGCCATCTCCGGAGTCTTCTGCACCCTGTAGGTCGTCAGCGTCTTCGCCGCGCCGATCACGCTGAGCGACTGCTTGCCGGCCATCTTGTCCAGCACCTTCTGGTTTGTCTTCGCCTCCGCAGGAGGAGGGAATTGCACGGCCGCCTCGTTGAAGTCGATACTGTCGGAGAAGGCCACGTTCTTCTTCTCGATAAACTTCGGTCCCGGCAGCGACAGGTTGTCGATCGGCTCGGTCCAGACGGCATAGGTATCGAGCTTCGAGGAACTTTTGCCGTGAACGGCGATCTTCCCGCTCAGCATGGCAAACGTATCGCCGAGTTCCTTCTCCGCCTTCAACTGCTGAATATCCGGCTCCTCCAGCGGTTGCTGGGTGACGTGGATCATCGTCAGTCCGCGGTAGGGGGTCAGCCCCCAGTTCAATCCGTTCGCCGCCTTCGCCTGGTCGGGTCCCCCTTTCTCCTGCAGCCACTCCCAGATCGCCATCTTCGGCAGATCCCCGCCATCGAGATAGGAACTGTAGAGTCCCTTCGCCAGCTCCGCCTTCGGCAGCTTCACCACCAGCACCTTCACTCCTCCGTCGCTGGTCTCCTCCGGCGGACCGTTCCCCTCCACAAGGCGAAGGATGAAAGGTTGCAGATCGGGCCAGTTGGTGAAAGGACCGTAGTCGACCTTTTTGATCTCCCCTCCGGCCATACCGGGCAGACCGCGGAAGGTGACGCCGCGGGCCATATCCGGAAGCCAGGGGACGCCGATGTTCTGTTCGGGCCTGACCGCCTTCGTCGCCTGCGAGGCATCGAACGGCGTGAAGAAGGCATCGTTGTTGATGATCGTGTTGTACTGCGAGGGCATCGGCTCGATGTTGTGGCTGCCCGGCAGGGCCGCGAGCGGACCCTGCTCCATGCCGCAATCGTAGAGATAGGTGCCGATCGTCAGCGGCGAATAGTTGGTGTGCGGATAGAAGCTGATGTCGTAGTGCCACTTCACTTCCTCGCCGCCGTTCGCCCACTTGAAGTTGAGCTTGGAGTGGTGGAACTTGACGTCCGGACCGACGAGGTCCGAGACGATGTCCGGCATCACCGAGTTTAGGCAGTAGTCCCAGTACACCGGGTGGTGCTCCACCGGGTTCGACACGCGGCGCAGGCGCGGGGCGTCGGGCCGGTGAGCCGGCTCAAGGTCGAAGATCGGGTCGGATTTCGTGACCTTGCGGCTGCGCTCGACCATCTCGTCGGTCGCCTTGCGCAGCTTCACGATCCATTCCTCGCCGATCGCCTTCGGCAGGAAGAGGAATCCATCGTTGAAATACGCCTCGCGCTGCGACTGCTTCAGCACCTTCGGCCTGATGGCGAGAATCTGCTCCGGTGTCATGGCGTTGCTCCTTCGCGTCCTGCAATCATAAGCTCCATTCGGTTGGGACCCCTTCATCCCGCAGTCGGTTCTGGAAACGACCCAGC
>CAMLOB010000188.1 GCA_946481475.1 uncultured Chlorobiota bacterium
GTTCCCAGGGACGGGTCTCGAACTTGTCGACCAGTTTGCTGACCTGATCCTTCTGTTCGGAGAACTCATAGAAGTTGTTGTAGGTGGTCACCTCCTCTTCCGGAGTCAGCTCACGCTCAACGGTGTAGGCTTCGTTCCGTTTCGCCGGGTAGAGATCGGCGTTCGGGGATTCTTCTTCGGGGGAATCGCCCCTACCTCCTTCGGCCCGGTTGTTCCCTCTCTTGCATCCAAGCAATCCCACACCGATCGCCCCCATCCCGAGCGTCCTGATGAACTGCCGCCGGTTTCGATAATCACTCTCCGGCGTCCCCTCCCGCTCCGGGAGATACCATCCCGGTCGAATAATAATGTTTGCCATATTCGTTGCTCCTGTCCTGTCGTCAGACTGATGAAGATACCACACCCCTTGCGGTAATCATAGTACGATTCCGGCGGGGGGATGGATTATTCCATTGGCCGAATCGAAACGTTCGCCGATATTCGGCGTGAATCGGAACGAATTCCCGAAGACATCGCTCACATAACAACAACAGCAGGCAAATGAAATTCCCTTCCCTTCGCGAACTTGCAGACACCGCACGCGACACGCTCCTCCGCTTTCCTCTGGTGATGGTCTCCGCAGTAATTGCTGCGTTCATAGGGTGGACGCTGATCGACGAGGCGGAATGGTTCGATGCCGGACACCTCATGGCGGCGTTTCTTGGAATCGGTGCTTTTCTGGCGGTTGATCTGTGGGGGGAGAGAAAAGGAGGGCCGATTCGCTGGGTTGCCTCGGCTGTCACCCTCCTTCTGCTGATCGGCTACAGCCTCTGGCTGGGGGCCAGACCGGAAGATGATATATCGGAGATCTATCGCTATGGCCTCTTTGCCCTTGCCGTTCATCTGTTTGTCTCCTTTGCCGGCTTCATCCGTTCCGGCCGACAGAACAGGTTCTGGGAATTCAACAAGACGCTCTTCCTGCGGCTTCTTCTCTCGGCTCTCTTCTCCGGCGTTCTCTTCGGCGGACTTGCCGTTGCCCTCGTCGCGGTCGATCAGCTTCTGCTTGATGGGGATGTGATAGAAGGAGAGACATACGGCAAGCTGTTTCTGCTGGTCGGTACATTGTTCAACACGCTCTTCTTCCTGGCCGGAGTCCCGCGGATTGCCGGGCCTGAGGATGAGGAAGAGAGGGAGGAGGAGAAGCGATATCCGAAGGGATTGAAGATTTTTGCGGCCAACCTCCTGCTTCCGCTGGTGGTGATCTACCTGGCGATTCTCTACATCTACTCCCTGAAAATTCTGATCGGGTGGGAGTGGCCCCAGGGCTGGATCGGCTGGCTGGTCCTCAGCTTCTCGGTCCTCGGCATTCTGGCCCTTCTCCTCCTGTGGCCCCTCAGCAGGAGAGAGGAGAACGGCTGGATACCCCGCTTCACCCGCTGGTTCTATCTTGCCGTCCTGCCGCTGATCGGTCTTCTCTTCGCGGCGATCATGCGTCGCATCACCGAGTACGGCATTACCGAAAACCGATACTTCGTCCTTGCTCTTGCCTGTTGGCTGGCCGGTATCTCCCTCTACTTTCTGATCAGTAAAAAGAAGAATATCAAGATCATCCCCTTTTCTCTCTTCGCTCTTGCTCTTCTCTCCTCCTTCGGACCCTGGAGCGTCTTCGCCGTCTCGGCCCGCAGCCAGGCCGGACGGTTCGAGCGATTGCTTGAGAAGCACGATATGCTTGTCAACGGCGTTGTCGTCGATCCGGCCAAAGGGAAAGGGTTGAGCGATGAAGAGCGTTCGAATATGCAGTCGATCATTCACTATCTCAGCGAGCGGGACCAGCTTGAACTGTTGACGGAATATCTGCCGGAGAAACCGGAGTTCCCGGACGATAAGGAAGAAATGAACAGGTGGAGCCGGTCGGATCGGATGGCCGATCTGTTCGGTATCGGCTACGGCAACTCCTATGGCACCATCACACCCCTTGCCGAATCGGGAGATCTCCCCTTCTTTATCGACATCTATCCGCAGCCCGAAGGGGAGCCGGTGGAAGTGGGGGGATACGACCTTCTCTTTCCGGCGGTCTACTTCTCATCGCAGGAGGGGGCCCGGTTTTCGGTTGCGAAGGAATTCACCTACGAAGGTACTTCCTACCAACTTCTTGTTCGTCCGGTGTATCCGGAGCTTCGTCTTGTCGCCGGAAGCGATACGTTGCTGCGGCTCCCCCTTGCCGGGAGACTGGCGGCGGAGATCCCAAACTATGTGATGGGGATCGCCGAGTTCCATGAAGGGGATTCACGACCCGAAAAACCTCCGGTGCCGGCGACGCAAGGGAGGAGACCGGAGATTGAAGGGACGGACGGCGGTGTTAGAATACGGCTGCTGATAGACAACATGCGAGGATATTATCGCGAGAAGGGAGAAGAAGAAATGCCCGACGAGAATTCAATCAAGATTGAAAGCATGAACGTGACGGTTCTGATCGGAGGATTGGGGAAGGACGATGTGAGGCTGGAGGAGTCGGATCGGTAGAAGTAGTTGTAGGGTCGGGAGTTAATGGTTAGATGGTTGAATAGTTGAGGATAGGGGGCCGGGCGTGGGAGGGTCAGGAGTTAATGGTTGAATAGTTGGGGACAAGGCCCGGCAGTCGGAGGATGGGAGCCGGGCGACGCCGTTCTTTGCCATCGGTGTCTTTGCATACGAAAGATAGAACTCCCGACTATTGAACCATTCAACCCGTAACTCCCGACTTGCCAACTATTGAACCATTCAACCTGTATGTCCCAACTCTCCAACTACTCCCGAAAATACCTGTAGACCGAACACTGACTCAACACCCCCTTCGCATACTTCGTGTCCCGGTATTTCGAGATGAGAAGTTCGTATCCCTCGCGGTTCTGCGTCTTCGGTTCGGTACGCGGGTGCAGACTTGTCTGCGGTTGCTTGTCGCAGAGGTCGATCATGTAGGCGCAGTGGGCGGCAAGTTCCCGGTCCTTCGTTTGCTCCATCACTTTTGCGTAGTACTTCCTGGCCTGCCGTCGCGCTCCGTAGAGTTCCATAAAGTGTTTCTCGGCCTCTTCCATCCGCTCGGCGACGCGGGGAAGATTAAACGGGTAGGAGGTCGGGCCGAAGTGGAAGAAACGGTAGAGGGGGAGCAGCCCGCCGTTCCACACGACGCCGGAGTAGCCCCAGTACGGGGCGTTATAGAGAAGATTGGCCCCCTGCAGATATGCCGAATCGCTTTCGGTTCCATTCCCCGACCCGGCCCGCTCAAGCAGTCCGGTCAGGATTCGGGCGAACTCTTTCTTGTGTACGCGCAGTTCGGTCGCCGCCGTCCCCTGTCGCACAAAGTCGGGCAGGTTCGTGTCGATGACCTGATAGTTGGTGGTGAAAAGGAAACAGGCGATGTTCATCTGCCGTTCAGGGTCGTTCCAGTAGGATTCCGGCATTGAGGAGAAGACTTGGTAGGCTTCGCGGAATTCTCCCTCACGCATCAGATGCGTCCCCCGGACATCGCGAAGTTCCGTCGCCGTCAGTCCGAGCGAGTCGGACGGAAGATTTGCCGGAACCTTTCCGGAGGCGATCATCTCCTCAAGCTCCTTCAGTTCATCGGTGGTCGCGTAGACGTCAAGCAGCATGTTCCGGGCCACCTCGTCGCGAGCCGCACCGAAAGAGAGAATCGCCTCGGGAACATCATCCTGTACCAGATACAGCCGGCCAAGCTCGGCCATCACCTTGTCGTATTTCCTGTGGCGGTTGGTTCCCTGCTTTTCGCGCAGCCACTGGAGCGATTCGGCGATGTGCGACTCGATATCGCCGGTGATCTCCCCCTTTCCCTTGGCTTCGCGCAGATACTCCAGCAGTCTGATCTGGTGGGCCAGGTCGTAGTTCCCGGCCACGCTCTCCCCGGCCTCCTCCAGACACTCTTCGGCCAGTTCATAATCGCCGTCCATCATGTCGATATATCCGGCAACCATGTACCAGAGGGCCGGCTCCCGTACTTTCCCCTCCTTTGCCTTCTCCAGAACAAAACGCCGGAACTCCCGGACGTACTCTCCACCGGAGAGAATCTTTTCAAGATGCCGTTCTTCCGTCTCTTCATCATACCGGTAGAAATAGATGGAATCCCAGTTGTTCTGCGATGCGATGTGTCGCTGGTAATCTTCACGCCAACTGCTCTCCACATTCGTCTCCTTCTCGGTCCACGTACCGGTCTCGGGATCGTATGCATCATAATAGGAGAACCGTCCGGTCCTCTTCACTTCCAGATCGCGCGTCACCATATTGTCGTAGAGGAAGCTCTCGATCCTGTGCAGTTCCCGCAGCAGGGCCAGATCCAGTTGCGGGGATGCCGGTTCCAGCCGGTACATCTCCCGCATGTAGTCGAAGTCCAGACGGCGGTTCTTCAGACCCCGCATCAGATGGAGTCGCGTCCGTTCGTGGTCGTTCTTTGCAAGGGCGTAGACCTGCTTCCAGACGGTCTCGTCCGGGATGCGGAAGTCGCGCAGGGCGATCTCCCGGTTCCCCTCGCAACTGTCGAAGACGTGAGAGAAGAGGTAGTTCGAACGGGGAAAATTTCCCTGAAGGCGGACCGCTCCGGCCACGTGACCAAGTCCCCAGTAGCGGATCGGACTCCGGGTCGGGTTCGATGCGATCAGATCCCTGTAAAAGACTTCCGCCCGGTCATATTCCCCGGCGTAGCGGGCAAGCCGGACAAGTTGAAAGCCGTAGCGGAGTTTCAGGAAGTTCGACGTAGTCGATTTGTGCAGACGGAGCCCTTTCTCGATCAGCCGGTTCATTGCCGGGATGTCGGCTTCAACCGATTCCCATTCATCCCCCGACCATGCGTGCGGACTGCACTCGGCGGCATAAAGGAGATACTGCAGCAGGTCGGCATCCTTCCGGTTGTTGACGGCGACAAAGGCCGAACCGAGGCGAAGCGTGTCGGGCTCGGACCACTGGTTCTGCGGTGGCCGGATAATATCACCGGCGGCAAGAGCTTCTCCCTTTTCCACTTTCTGCAGCGCCCGGCGGATCATCCCGGAGTCGGTCCGGTAGACAAGATCGTAGACCGATTCTTCGGAGACCTTTCCGTCAAAATATCCCATCCAGTCGTGGACGTTCTCCCGATCCCGTATCTCCAGCCAGTCGGCTCCGCGGAACTCTTCGTGGGGCGAATCCCAATAGTTGTCCCCGGCCTGATGTCCCTGCAGCAGCGTTCGATAGAAGGATTGATAGAGGCTGTCCGGCAGCAAATCCGGATCGACGTAGGAGACGCGGTAGCGCTCGTAGTCGTAGCCCGGCCCGCAGGTGTAGACCCAGTACGACTCGGCGATGACTGTCGCAAGTGCGAAGATCGAGGCGACCAGCAAACGAAGCATCGGAAATCCTGTTGATGTTGTTAATAAAGATTATGATCCTTTGTGGTCTCTTTGTGACCTTCGAGTCCGCCGCGGCGGATGTTGAATCTCTCCGGATCGTCCCTACTCGAAAGCCCGATACGTTTCCTGAAAATAATCGAATCCATCGTTCATGAAACTCCGGTCGAACCGATAGAGCGAAACGGTCAGGCTCTCGTCGTCCAGATCGCCGGCTACCCGTCGGGCAACGCTCAGAACTCCCTCACGATCCGGTTCCTCAACGCGGATCACATCTCCGGCACTGATCGGTTCTCCCCGCAGTTCGGTATTCGTTCGCGCCCGCCAGAGATTCTCACCGAACCGCTCGAACTCCGGTCGCCCTCTCATGTCGCTCAGCCGAACCCCGTCGATGACGGCCGCAAAGCGGTCGAAGTGAAAGCGGACGCCCCACGAGAAGATCGGAAGGGCGACGTCGAGAGGGAGGGGATACTCGTCGAGCGGACCGAGATATTTGCCGACTTCCTCTTCGGTGAAAATCGAGTTCTTTTCTTCCGGTGCGGTTACCTGTCCGACATTGTAGGCCATCAGCATTCCCCGGTCGACCGGTGGTATGCCGGTCTCCACCCTGTACCTGATCTGGTGCAGCCGGATCGTCGCCGAGAGAGTCCACTCCGGTCTCTTCTCTTTCACTTCACTCAGCAGTTCAAAGTAGGCTGTCCGGGTCGAAGCGGTCCAGTCACAGTCAAGCTGAATTTCCCGGATCGAGTCGACCGGCAGGCCGATATCCGAGGCCATCGATTCGATCTTTCCGGTGATCCGCTCGGCAAGTTCTGCGGGGGAAAACTCTTCGTGTGCTCGTCGCATCACGTCGACCGTTACGTAGACCGTCGGAATGATTTCCACTCCTTTCGGCAGGGGCGATCCGAATGTAGCGACCGATGCCGGATAGGGCTGATTCCGTTCCCCGCGCCACTGCACGTCAAAGAAGCGGACGTAGAGTTTCGTGATCCCGAGCGAATCGAATGCGGCGAAGTCAGCCGGAGAGTAGGTGATGTGCGAACGCCATTCGTAGAGGGCGCGGTGCATCTCCTTCAGTTCGTCTCCGCAGCCGGAAAGGAGAGGGGAGACTGCCGACAGGATCAGGAGATGGATATAAAAAACGATCCGGATGTGGCAGATCCGGCTATCGGTCTTCTTCATCCGGTCGGAAATTCCTGAGTAGTCCATTGATGAATACAAGAAAGAAAGGCCGGACGTTCGATCCGGCCTCTCCTACTATAACTGTCGCAAGGGAAGAAATCAAGATTTTTTTACGGCGACAGGTTATGGAAGAGAAATTATCCTCGAGGTCATTCCCCCTTCTGTCCGGAGTGCGATCAGATAGGAACCGCCGGAAAGTCCGTCGAGCTGAAGGCGAGTGTGATATTCTCCCGGTTTGCCGTGGTCATCGGTCATCTTCCGGAGTTCACGACCCAGCATATCGTGCAGCGCCAACGTGACGGGGCCGGATTCTGCGAGGACAAACGAAACGAGTGCCGTCGTCCGGTCGGTCGTAATCCGCACGTCAAGTGCCGCGCCGGATTGATGCGCCTCTTCTCTTCTGACCGAGCTTGATGCCGTTGTTGTGTGGTAAATCCCGTGCGTGCCGGAGCCGATGAACAGATCTTCCCGTGTGTGGGCAACTGCAGCACTCATGACCGTCCCCTCGAAGCCGATGATCGAGACGTTCTCCCACGCATCCCCGCCGGAGGCCAGATGCTGGAGGGAGAGACCGGGGGTAAAGCCGTAGATGTCTCCTCCGGTTGTCCGGACCAGTTTTCCGTAACTCTGGGGGAGCCGGGTCCAGTTCACCCCTTCATCCGAGCTGTAGA
>CAMLOB010000189.1 GCA_946481475.1 uncultured Chlorobiota bacterium
CTCGAGAGATGGCAGTGCAGCGCCCATAGATCCTCCGGTGGAGAGCCCGATTCTCCAGTCCTTCCGGATGGCGACGGGCCGGTCGATACCGCCGCAGGAACTGGAGATCGGTCCGCTGGACGGAGCCGGCATCGCCGAGGCGGCCCGCGCGCTCTTCGGTTCCGAGCCGCCGGAAGAGATGTTAGGACAGATCGCCGCCCTCTCCGCCGGAGTTCCGCTGGCCCTGCGTGAAGTCTTCCGCGAATTGATCGCCACCGGACACGTTGCGCTGGAAGATTCGGGAAAAGGATGGGAGTGGAAGTCCTCCGGACTGAGCGACGACGAGTTGAAGAAGATCGGCGACCGGGTCCACGGCTTCTCCGGTCGCCTGGCCTCTCTCCCGGAAGGGGAACGGGGTCTGCTGGCCCTGGCCGGATACCTGGGCGAACAGTTCAACCGCGATCTGCTCCGGCGCCTGTCCGAACGGACGGTCGGATGGGACGAGCATCTGTTCGAGCGATTGATCCTGAGCGGACTGGTGGCCGTGGCCGTCCCGACGATCCGGCTGGGGACGCGGGAGGTGGACGGACGGGTCTGCTACGCATTCACCCACACGCTCCTCTGGAAGGCGGCGGCCGGACTGGAAATTCCGGGTCTCCCTCCGCGGGAGGAACTGGCCGCACTGACGCTTGAAATTCTGACCGGCGGAACGGGTGAACTCTATTCGGTGGCTCCCCTTGAAGGGGTCGATCTCGGCAGACTGAAAGAAGAAGATCTCAGCCGCCTCTTCCACTGGCTGATCGCCGTCGGACGGAAGCTGGCGCCGATCTATGCCGAGACGTTCGTCCTCCTCTGCAAGGCCGCTCTTGAGCCGTATCGGGCTTCCGGCAAAGGGAAAGATCTTGAAGGTTCACTTCTTGCCGGTTATCTGGGAACGCTGACGGTCTACGGCGAGCGACTCTACGTGACCGGAGCGCGTGAACCTCTGCACAACACGGCCCGCGAAATTGCCGCGATCCTCGACCGCTTCACCGATCCTCCGGCCGATACCGGCGAGCGGACCAACCGACTTGAAGCCGCGGTCGTCGTCTGGCATGACGCCCTGATGCAGGGAGATTCCAGCAGCGCCCAGGGCTATCTCGACGCGATGCTGGAGATTCTTCCCCCTCCTTCGGAACAGACCGACCGCGAACTGCGCGGAGCGGCCGAGGCGATCCGTCTGCGTGCCCAGTACTCCTTCGACCGGGGGGAATTCGCCGAGGCGTTCGATCTGGCATCCCCCTACATCACCGAGCTCGACCGGATGCGCCCGGAGACGCTGAACGCACTGATGAAGGTGTTGCTCTATGCGATGATGTCCTCCGGACGGATGGAAGATGCACGGGAAATGGTGGAGGCGGGATTACGTTTGCGGCACGAGGCTGATTTGTTTACGGCGTATGAACTTCTGCTCCACGCAGCAAACTACGCCTGGAAGATCAAGGACCTGGTTCTGCTGAGAAGCCACGCCGAGGAACTGCGCAATCTGGTTGATCGTTACCCGGCCTATCGGGGATTGAGTACAAATTTCTGGCATCTCCCCTATGTCTATGCCTGCCAGGGAAATGTCGAGAAGCTTGACAGACTTGAGCGGGAATTTTTTCAGACGCCACGGCCTGCTCGTTCAACCCCAACACAGACTGAACTTGCCAAGTACCGCTTCCTTGAGACGTGGAATTATCTCGGCATCCCTGATCGGGCTCTGAAGGTAGCCGATACCATCAAGACGGACGTTCTCAACATCCATCAGCAATACCTTGTCCATCACGAACGACTGAGAGCCTGCATCGACAAATCGAGTACGGATGAGGCTGAAGAAGCGAGGAACCGGTTGCTGGAACTTGAAGAACGGATCGGGTCGGATCGGGGAGCACGGGATAACGAAGAACTGTTATTTCAATGTTCCATGGCAATTGCCGGAGAGGGAGAGCCCCTGAAGCATTTTTTTCTCCGGGAAAAGCTTCCCGCGATAGATGACACGAACGGCTTCAGATCCGGAAGAATCCTTCTTGAGATAGCTCAAAACAGTCCGGGTGCAAAACGGGAGTATAATGACGCCGCCTATAAAGCTCTGGAAGCCGGCATTTCAACCTTGCTGCAAATGTCGGCCCCCGGCCTCATTCATCATCATCTTGATCTGTTGAAAGACCACTTGCCGAAAACGAGGCTGATGCGGTTTCGGCAGAGTGCCGGCAGCGACCCCCGGGAACAGGAAATCGGAACCACATCAGGCGATACCGGAAGTACGGGAACCGGAGATCCTTCTCAGGAACAGATCCTCCGCACATTCGGCGCGCTGCGGGTTGAAGGGGGAGATGAATCGGGAACGAAGATCGAATCGAAAACCCGCTCTCTGGTCGCCGCACTTGTGGTCGCGAAGCTGGGAGATACCCGATGGATCGGCGACCTGACGCGGGATCGGCTGGCCGATCTTCTCTGGCCCGATATGGATATCGACCGGGCCGCAAACAACCTGCACGCCACCACCAGCTATGCGCGACGTTTTCTCGGTGGGAGCGGGACGATCATTCAGAAAGACGGCGTCTACGAGTTGAGCGACGACGTCCGGATCGACGCCTTCAACTTCCGGGAGTGTATTCGCAAGGCGAACCGGCTCCACGACGAAGGGGTCTACTTCGGCGCGGCAGTGGCCTACCGGCAGGCGGTGGAATCGGCCGAAGGAGATTTTCTGGAGGGGATGTACGCCGAGTGGATCGACAACATGCGGGAGAACCTGCGGGGGGAACTGGCCACCGCACTGGAGCGTCTGATCGACATCGAGATCGACCGGGAGAACTTCCAGGCCGTTCCGCCGCTGGCCGAGCGACTGCTCGGTCTGGACGATCTGCACGACGGAGCATACGAGGCACTGATCCGCTCCGCCGCCCATCGAGGGGCGCGCCGCGAAGCCTTCACATATTACAAACGCTACGAAAACGCCCTCGACGAGTATGGCGCCGGGCCGACGAGAAAGATTTCAGAGTTGATCGAGAAGGTGCGGGCAGGGGAAATCGGAGGATGAGCAATAATGCAAAAGGAAAAATGCAAAAAAGAGGGAGATGGAATGCGATTCGCTCTCCTTTTGAATTTTTCATTTTGAATTTTGAATTCCTTTTAGGTGGTTTTTAAGGATGGTGAATAGGTTATGAAGCAGATGAAGTCGGGAATATTCACAACGTATCGGAGATAGATCATGAGAGTTGGACGAGAATGCCGGTTTTTCAGAGGGAAGCGAAGATTTCGGATGCCGTTGCAGGCGATTCCGGGATTGCTGTTCCTCCTTGCCTTCCCTGTTTATGCCCAGCAAGGGGCAAACGAGATCAACCCGCAGATTACCTCGAACGGAGGAGAATTTCAGCAGGGAACGTTCGGTTCGATGATGTCGACAATCGGTGAGGCGGTGGCAAGCGACAGCGTTTCTCTGGATGTGGATGGAGGGGAAGCTACCTGGACCGGCTTCTGGCACGTCATGCCGGCCGATACGACTTCGGGGGTCTACGAAGAGTGGGCCGGATCAGGGACCGGGACGAGCGGGATCACGAGCGCGGCGCCGAATCCGTTCAGCGAGGAGGTCATGCTCTATGTCCGGATCGCATCTCCGGGGAATGTCAGGCTGGCGGCATACGACATGCTCGGTCGCGAGAGGCAGATTCTGATCGACGGAGACCGCGAGGCCGGGACCTCCCGTGTTCGCTGGCAGCCGGAAGGGATCGGGGTCGGCACCTACATCCTGCGACTGGAGATCGACGGGACGCTCTATCCGACAACCACGGTTCAGTACGTGCAATAGACGAGACATGGACTTCCGATTCCCTCCCGGTATGCGCCGGAGGAAAAGACCGAAATGAAAAGAACAGAACTTTCAATACATCTCAGAGGAATGATTATGAAACGGATACTTTTTGCACTGCTGTTGCTGGCGAGCGGGAGTATGGCCTCGGGGCAGATCGTCTCCCCCACCATCAATTATCAGGGACGGGCGCAGGACGGCGACGGGAATCCGGTGACGGGTGACCGGCAGGTGACGCTGACGATCTACAACGCGGCGACCGGCGGGAACGCCCTCTTCACCGAGACGCATCCGACCATCTCGTTCAACAGCGCCGGGACGTTCACGGCGGTGATCGGCGGGGCGACGCCGGGAGGAATTCCTCCCACGATCGGCTTCGACCAGCCCCGATGGATCGGCGTGACGATCAGCGGATTCAATGACGGAAACGAAATCCCACGACTCCGCTTCCACGGTTCTCCCTACAGTTTTGTCTCAGGGGCTGCATTCCGCGCAAACCAGGCGGACAGCGCGCGGGCCGCAAATCGTGCCGACGTTGCGGAGAACGCATCCTTCGCCGACTCCGCCGTTGCCGCCGACCGGGCGGTGAAGGCAATCGAGGCGACCTCGGCAGAATCGGCCGCAACGGCAACCGTCGCCGAATCCCTTCTGCTCCCGGCCGTTCTGGAAAGCACCGAAAAGGAACCGACGCTGACGGTCAGAAATACGGAGTCGAGTCCGGCCATGCTGGTTGAGGGTGGGCTGATAGCGCAGGGAGCACCCTTTGCGGTGATCAGTCGCGGATCGGACAGCACGACCGGACATTACGTGACGGCGGAAACTGCGGGAAATACGAGGACGCCCGATCCGGGAGGACTCTACAGGGACAACGTCCCGCTGGCCTGGGGACAGATCGAGCAGGACGGTCGTCTGCTGACCGATTTCGGTATCGCACAGGTGGCACACAACGGGAACAATCCGGGAATCTATCTGATCCAGTTTGACAACAGCGTCGCGCTGACCGCACAGAACACGCCCCAGTTCTCGGTCGTCATCACACCCCACATGGAGGCCGGCAGCGTCTCGGCACAACCGGTCTTTGCCTACTGGGATTACGCAACCGACCCGACCGGAACGCCCCGCACCGATGCCCTGGTTGTCTACCTCAGAAGTCTGGAGTTCGGTCAGGACAACCGATTTTCCATTGTCGTCTTCGGACGTCCGGCAAACTGATCCGGACGAAACATCCGCACAAACCCGACCGTAGAGGGGGCCGTTCCGTATATTCAGGCGGACGGTCCCTCTTTTTTTGAATCCGCCGCGGCGGATCATTTTGAACTTTGCATTGATTCTTATGGCTATCAAACGAACGCATTTTCCGGACATCAGTCCGAAATCCTGGCAGCACCCGGCCGACCGCGCCGCTCTGGCCGCATTGAAGCGGGTTCCGGGCCTCGACCAGCTTCTCCAGAAAGTCGTCGGCGGCACAACCGAACGCTCGCTCCGGCTGATCCACCTCGCTTCCGCCGTCCGCGTCGGCGAGAGTCAGTTCCCGAAAGTCTACAAGCTCCACAAGGAGGCGTGCCACATCTTCAACGTGGAGAAGATTCCGGAGCTCTACATTGCGCAGACGCCCTTTCTGAACGCGAGCGCAATCGGCGTCAACAATCCCTTCATCGTCCTGAACTCCTCGACCATCGATGCCTTCGACGAAGAAGAACTCCTCTGCATCATCGGTCACGAACTGGGACATTGCGTCAGCGGTCACGTCCTCTACAAGACGCTCCTGGCGATGCTGATCAACTTCTCGGTCTACTTCATGAACATTCCGCTCGGCAACATCTCGCTGGCGGCGATTATCGCCGCCCTTCGCGAGTGGGATCGCAAAAGCGAACTCTCCGCCGACCGGGCCGGACTGCTGACGGTGCAGAATCCGGACGTCTCCTACAAACTCCTGATGAAAATGGCGGGAGGTCACCGCATCGAGCAGATGGACACGAACGAGTTCTTCCTGCAGGCGGCCGAGTACCAGAAGGGAGGGAACCTGATCGACAGTCTCTACAAGCTGATGAACCTGCTCGGACGCTCCCATCCGTTCGGCGTCCTTCGGCTGACGGAGCTGAAGACGTGGGTGGATAACGGAAGCTACGGGAAGATCCTCGGCGGCGATTACATGCGGGCAGACGAAGCCGAAAGCAGGACCTTCAGAGAAGAATTCAGCGACGCAAAGGAGCAGTACAAACAGGACATCAACTCGTCTGAGGATCCGCTGGCCGAGATCGTCCGCAGCATGATGGGGGCCGCCGGAGCGGCATCCGACAAGGCAAAGGACATGTTCGGAACAATCTTTGGGAATTCGCAGGGGAATTCAAAATGATCCGCTGTGGCGGATTCAATAAAAGAGACAAGGGAGCAGAGACACTCTCTCCTTTTGAAGCCTTAATTCCTACAGGAAGGCATTGACGTGATGCCGAATCTCCGGCTCCCCTCCCGAGCCGGTGGCGTAATCGACGGCGACGACATCAAAACGGGCTTCGTACTCGCTCAGCTCCATGACGTGTACGAAGCCCTTTGCTATTCTTCTGAGCTGCTTCCGCTTCGCTTCGTTGACGGCATCTTCCGGCAGACCGAACGTGTGGCTGCGGCGGGCCTTTACTTCGACGAAGACCCAGACCTCGTCGTCGCGCATGACCAGATCGATCTCTCCGGCCTTGCCGAAACGGAAGTTCTTCCTGACGAGTCGGTAGCCTTTCTGAAGAAGGAAGGCAAGGGCAAATTCTTCATGTTCCTCGCCCCAACTGCGGTGATTGAAGTTATCAGGTGAATCCATGTGGGGTGAACCTTTGTGTTGACTTGGTGAATTGGTGGTGAATCATCCGGGGAGGTACCGGATACTCCGGGGTTGCCGGATCGATGGGAATTTACCACCAAGACACGAAGGGCACAAAGAAATCACCAAGGCCGATCCTTTGTGATTCTTCGTGCTCTTCGTGCCTTGGTGGTACATCTTCAACAGTGCGGAATCTTTACCGCCAGGTCACGAAAGAAATCAGCGAATCATTCGCTTGATTCCGTCACGGATGCGCGCGACGTTGAAGTTGATGAGGAACCCGAGCCGCAGATCGGCCAGCTTCAGATATGTCAGAAGCTGAGCGGAGTGAATCGGATGGATTGCATCAACGGATTTCAACTCAAGAATAATTTTTCCCTCCACAATGACATCCACTCTGAAGCCGCAGTCAAGTCGGACAGTATCGTAAACCACAGGAAACGGAACTTGCCGCTCGACGTGAAGTCCGCGCCGTGCAAGCTCGTGCATCAGACAAGCTTCATAAACCGACTCAAGTAATCCGGGACCGAGATTTGTGTGAACGGAGAAGACGGCGTCAACAGTTTCCCTGGCAAACTTGTTG
>CAMLOB010000190.1 GCA_946481475.1 uncultured Chlorobiota bacterium
GCGGGGGAGCGATTGGATTTCCCTCGACATCCACCGGAACAATCCAGATATCCTGTCCGCCGATCATGTCGATCAACCGAAACTCATCCGGAACGGACTCTTCGCGATATCGACTCTGAGTCCAGGTGACGAGAGCCAGCCCCTCGGAACTGCCGGAAAGTTTCGGAGACGACACTGGATGCAGCGTCGAGTGAACCACTGCTGGAACCGAGAATGAATTTTTCTGCGGATTGAGCACAGACACAAGCAACTGCATCTCCCCTTTTCGATGTTCAAGCCAAGCGACTGCCGTCTTACCGTCGACAGTGCCCATCGCCGGTTGAGGCGAGAATTCCGGAACAGTAAAGGACCTATCCACCAGACTCGTGTGGCTCTTCACCAGCGGTCCGTTTCCGGTATGCACAATCCGGCCAGGCAATCGACCGAACGACGTCCCCCAGAGATGTTCCGGCCCGATATGGAAGAGCGTAATGAACCAGAACGCCTTTGCTTTCAGTTCGCCGTAAACATCGAACTGTCCGCCGAAGACCGGTTCGAGCGACGAGATCGGTATGCTTGTATACTCCACTCCGCTTCCGAGCCGAGCGACCAGCGTCAACTGTCCGCGAAGACTGGCAAGACCCCAGAGAACACGAATGCCGCCACGCAGCCACCCGACCCCCTCAACCGTCGCCGACAGACCGGTCACCTGATCGCCGTCCCGGACAAATCCCCAGTCCGGACCTTCGTTTCCGACGACAACTTTCCCTTTCAAGGCGGCGTTGAGCGCCACACCGGCATCGAATTCAATGTCGACAAAACTTCCGACGGGGATTACAATGTCCGGCATATCGAGATAGAACAATCGTAGGTAGGTCGAATCGCCGGCATGGATGCGGAGATTGAAGGCACTGTCGAGATGAATGTCCGCCGAAGGGAGAGGGATCAGACGCGACAGGCTCCGCTGATCGAAGAGATTCAGAGAAAGCTTCAATGCGGGTTCGGTTACGACCGACCTGCGGGTCTGCAGATCGTAGGCAATATCCAACTCAATGGTAGGATTGAAGATTGAATAGCGCCTCCCCCCCATCCCGACGACATCTCCCGGAACAAGATCATCAAGAAGAAATCCGATCGGATAACTTCCATGCATCGAGACGGTTCTTCCGTTGACCGAGAAGACGGAAATCTGCGACTCCTGCAGCCAGGAAGACTTCGGAATTACACCGAATAAATTCGTCGTCACATCTCCAAGCGTGTCGCCGGTCAGCCCGAGGCAGATCACCGTCAGCGACGCACCGGAGCGCAAGCGTCCCATATCGAAATTCTTGATCCACCCGTCCGACCCCTTGTTATCGATTTGCAGAGGAAGACCGTCGTAAGCATCGATAAAGAAGGAGACACTGATCGTCCCGGACGGGACATCAACGACCTCGAACAGATTTTCCACGGGAGAAACACCTTCGATGAAATACTCCCATCCGAGAGAGGCGTTCACGGTCTGCGCGGTTATCACGCAATGGCCGGTTGCACACAGCAAACCGATGAGGCTAACGAGTCGGTAGGAACGCATAATTGAAAGCGGTCAGATCGTTGATATGGAAGTCACCAGTAAGAAATTAGGTAAGGGAAGGAATAACAGGCAAGACGGAATGCTTGGGAATCTTCTACAATCCCTGAAAAATTATCGGCAAGATCTGATTACTGTTTGATCGTGGATAGTAGCCCTACTGACGCGATCTCACTTTACGGTATCCCCTCCGTTTTCATCTCCAGGTTCCGAAAGTGGAAGCTCAGTTCCCAAGCCGGCTCGCCCACTCCTCCCAGAAAGACAAATTTCGCTCCGTAGCCCTCTTCCTCCGTCGAGAAATCAGCCTCTGCAAAGGCCGCCTCCCAGAGAACTTTCAGTTCCAGCGCTCCCGACCCCGGCAACTTGAGGGCAGTGACTCCTTCAAAGGAGAGCGAACGTCTCGGCCCGCCATCGGCCTCATCGAAGACCAGTCTGAGGGTACCGGCATGGAAATCGATGAGGAACTGCAGCAGTGGAGAGTCATGGAATTCTATTTGCTCAAGAATGGCGAGATCGATCATGGTTGACATTGGTTCTTGATGTGAAAGAGACGGACGTATTGAGACTCCTTCTTCCCTGGATTTACTGACTGTCGGCAGCCGACGGTTGCTTATCGTTCTTCGGAAGGCTTCGGGCATATTCCTTTACGATCGGGGCCATTGCTTCGATCACCCGGAACCCCTCAGTGACTTCCCTGCGGAAGAGCTCGGTCAGTTCCTCTCCGCTTCCGGCAAACCAGCGGCCGTCTCTCACCAGTTTTCTAGAGACCGAGACGTACCCGTTACCCTTAGGTCGAGGTTTGTTGTACTTTCTATAGCCGTGCTCCTGTCCCAACTTCTTGAAGAAATCGTTTTGAAGGAAGGGCTCGATTTTATGCCTCTTTTGAAAGCAGTTCTGAACCTCAAGGATGATCTTCACCCCGTTGCGCTGAAACTGCACCCCGAATACGTATCGTTCTCCGTCATGATCGAAACCATACAGGTTCGAAATACTGACCAGAGCGGCGCCATGGGATTCCTCTACCATGTAGTCCCCGATTTCTTCGATCCGGCGGAATATCGTCCGGTACAGCAACCTCTGAAAAGCCGTTTCGAGATTCATCCGTGCGATGCAATCCATTGCCGCGAACTCGTCGTTGACGCTTGAGGCATCAAAATTCCCCACAAGCCTTTGTTTGTCTCGCTTCTTCTTCCCCCCATCGCTGAACACTCGTTCAAACGCCCCATGAGAGTGGTTGTTCAGAAACAGCTTTTTCGCGTTCAGAGTGCGGTTCATGGTTCCAACGTATCCTTTCAGCAGCAGGTAGTCATATCCGTTCCCCTCTGTGATCTCTCCACGTTCGACCTTGGTTTTGAGGATCGACTCCAGTTCCTTGAACAAACGGTCATACTCGACCGGACGCCAACTTTTGCTTGACCTGGGCATATCGCCAATGAGCGTGAGGAAGAAGAACTCCGCACGTTCTTTATAGTCAGAGAGATTCTTGATATGCTCTTCGTATGTTTCCAACTGCCGGTCCCGCTCACCGGCTTTCAGCTTGTTTTCGATCACAACAACACGTGGTTCGGCTTCGATGATGATGTCCACATACCGGTCTTCCGTCAGCACGGCATTGATCGCGGTAGAGGCCACCTTCGGTTCGAAGACCCTGTTCAGGAGTCGGACTTGCTCTTCCGGAGTCAGGATCTTGTTGTCGCCGGCGAAGACCCAGGCAATGATCTGCGAGTTCAGCCGCTCCAGCCCGGCAATGCCGACATACTCGAAGAAGGTAGTGGTGGTTGGGAGGTTATGGATTGTGTTCAGGTTATTCATCGTTGTAGATCAGCAGGATATTTAGTGATAAAAAAGCTATCTATCTTCCCCGGTGAGACCTCCATAACTTCAAGCAATGATGCCTGTATACTCGCGGCCAATCAAGAAATGAAATCCGCTCAGACAGATCACCTTGTTTCATCACACCCCACGCAGCAGCTTCCGCACGTCTCCCATCACTGTCGGAATCAAACGAATTTACCAGAACCGGACGGGACGACGTACTTCATGAACCGCAACCGGTTGTTTGACGGACATCATCCTTCCGAACAGGTAATGCAACGTCAGATAACAGAGAGAGAGAACTTTCATAAGCTTGCGGTGATCCTCCGGAATGCCTGCCGACAACTCCCCTCCCCTACTTCACAACCCGGACCGAAATCCCCCGAACGCCATCTCCGCTTCGCACCCTGCAGAAGTAGTTTCCGGACGGAAGATTCGAGACATCGACCGACCAGCGGTGTTCCCCCGGTTCGTATGCCCTCGCCGCCTGTGCGATCACCGGACGACCGAGCGCATCGACAAGGGTGAGCTCGACCCGGCTGCGGCGCGAAATCCCGAACCGGAAATCAAACGTGCCGGTTGCCGGATTCGGAAAGGCATTCACATCCTGCAGCGGATCTTCTTCGGCTGCGGCATCATGCACCGACAGACTGGTGAGATCCCAGATCATAAGTTTACCGCGACCGAAACTATAGGAATTCACCAGCCTTTTTCCGTCATCCGATAGAGAGGGCCACGACAGGTATCCATATCCCTCTCCCAGTACCTTCAACAACTGTCCTGAACCGGCATCCCAGAAACGGATCCCGCCGTTGCTGCCGGCAACGATCTGCCGGCCGTCGGAAATGTAGTGAGCACCCTGAATCAATCCGATGTCCCCCTCAATCCCTTTCCATGACTGAAGGATTTTCCGTGTTTCGACATCCAGGATATAGATGGAGTCAAAAGCACTGGTCATCAGTTTGCTGCCGTCCGGGCTGAACTCGACATTGGAAAAGCGGCCGCGCCCCGCAAGGACAAGAAGCTGTTCCCCTGTTGCCGCATTCCAGAGACGGGCGGTGTTGTCGGCGGAACCTGTGGCGATGTATTTTCCGTCCGGACTGAACGCTGCCGCAAACACCACACCGAGGTGTCCGCGAAGCTCAAGTATCTTCTCTCCCGTCGAAACACTCCAGACAGTCGATGGGATCGTATCCCCCCGGGTTGCGACGATCAGCGACTCGTCATGATTGAAAGATGCGAAGTAGAAACCCGACGTTCCCGGCGACACGACTCTCGGGACATAGACTCCGAATATCACCGAACCGGTCACAGCATCAGTAATCCTGACGCTGTCTCCGCCTGCAGAGAGGATGCGGGTTCCATCCCGGCTGAATTCGACGGACCGGGCACCGTACGAAGGCTGTTCTCCAAGCATCTCACCGGTTCGGGTATCCCATATGCGGATAAGAAAATCAGCCCCCGCGCTCATGGCCTTTGAACCGTCACGGCTGAGTGCGACTGACCAGAGGTCTGCCTCATGAGGATAAAAAACAATCGGATTCGGTTGTGACTGGGCAAACAGATCGGATGTCCCGACCGGACCGGCAAGCGCCGACAGAACGAACAGCAGTGTGAGACGCTTCATGGACTCTTCCCTCCTTTTAAGATCATGCATGAACAACCGCATAGCCCAGCACCTCTATCTGATCCCACAACCCCGGCAGTCCTCTCTCGTGCATGTAGAACGTATAGTTTGTGGGGTAGAACTCACCGATACTTTCCGGACTGAGCCACAGTGTTTCGCAGTCATCGCACAGATAGACGATATCCCCTGTCTGCCTGACACGCACCTTCAGCACCCAGGATTGGTGACAGCCCGGGCACTCCACTTTTTCAGACTGAGAGCCGGAGGTATCGGAAGGTATAAGATCCTGTTCAGTCATTTTCAATCTCCCCGGTTTGATTTACCGGTTATCTGATGACGCACAGTCCGAACCGGATAAAGGTCGCTTCCACCCATAAGCCCTGACTTCTTCCAGATATTTCCCGTCCGAATCAAGGATGTGACACTCAATCCGGTCGGCACGCTCCACAACGGACCGGACCCGATCACGAGCCTCCGCCAACGAATCGCAGACGATGTAGACCTCTTCCTCTCCCCCGAGATGCCGACTGCCGTCGATACTCAGGATGATACCGGTGTTGACCTCGACCTGCAGAATCAGATATTTCCCGTCCGGCACGGTCTGGAAATATGCTTTGTGGTCCATTCGAGTGCGGATAGTGATGAGTTTGATTTTCCTGTCGTTTCTATTCGCTGAACATCGAACTCCGTCCGCCTCCCTTATTCCACACTGACCTTCGTACTCCCACCGGGCCGCTCAACCGTCAGGCTGACCTGTCCCGATGTGGAGACGGAGATCTGCGCAAGCCCGTCGCAACCGACGCTGAAGCTCAGTTCCCCCTTTGAGTCGGCGCACCACTCCAGAACCGGCTTGCATCCCTCGGCCTTCCGGGCGTGCGACAGCATCTCCCTGAAATCCTCCGGATCGTCGAACCGTATCCCGACCCCATCTTCAGCCCCTCCCTCTCCGTATCCCGGCGGCACGTCTGCCGCCGAAAGGCTTTTCTCGAAGAGAACGGTTTCGATGTCTCTGGGACCGAGCAGGGCAAGATTGCAGGAGCCTTTGATCTTCCCCGCCTGCACGGCTTCCAGAATCGCCGATCGACGTCCGATGATCATCGCATCCCGGATTTCCCTGCCGAGGAACGTGAGGCAGTAGCCCTCCTGTCCCGTAATACGCCACGCGGTGATCTCCTCCTGCTGCGCAGCCAGTTCGGTCCCGCCGATCAACATCGCCGGCAGCACCAGATACCACAGTCTTTTGATTATCATGGGGATCTCCCTCTGAATGTATGAGAACGTCGGTTACGGTCATTGCGAAGACCAGTGGAAATATACGCCGCTCAAGGCGATCCGATCAGATGCACCACCCCGGACATCACCCGCCGTTCGCCCGAGGCGGAGGCGATGATGCGATAGTGATAGGCACCCCCCGGCAGATCCCTCCCGCTCACCCGGATTTCCCCCGCTCCGCTCTCCATCACTCCCTCCTCCCGCTCGTAGAGACGGCGACCGTACGCATCGTACAGTTCAACGTGAACCGATGAAGGAGCGGCAAGGGAGAAACGAATGGTCGTCGACTCGGTGAACGGATTCGGGAGGGCCGACGAACGGCCTGAACCGATGGATGCCCCGGCGAATCGGACTGCATCCCGAACGGATGACGTCAGAGAATCGACCACGACGATGGTGCCGCCGACCCAGGGTTCGTCGAAGCAGGCATAGTAGAGAGTCTCAGGTGTTTCATCGGTCGGCTTGACGATTGTAATTCCTTCAGAGACATATCTTTTAGTGATAAAGGCCTCGAAAATGCCACTCGTTCCACCAATTGGAATAGTATAAAACAGCATAGGCAGATTCTGTGGGACCGCAGAAATATTGAAGACATATGTACTATCCCGAACCAGATAGATCGTATCCCCCTCCACCCCGTTGACCACATATCCCCGCTCATGCCCCATCCCGTAGTAGGGATGCGCCTCGGTCTTCACGGCAGCGGTGATGTAGAACGTGTCGAGGAACTCGTACGGCCCCGGTCCGACGTTCAGCACGTCACGGAGCAGGCGCTCCAGAGCGTCCTCGGCAGTCTCGTTGTCGGCGACGCCGATGAACGGCATCGAGAACTGCTGCGCGAACGGCCCCTGCGCCTGCCGGAGCATCAGTACGCGGCCGTTCGCGTTCACCATGATTGCCATCGATGCCAGCTGAGGCTGGCTGAGATC